>CADBRG010000302.1 GCA_902797015.1 uncultured Lachnospiraceae bacterium | reverse complement strand
TTTCATTAAAGTTAAGAGATTCTGCGAAGAAGCTGATCGTTGAACAGGCATATGATCCGCGGTATGGCGCACGTCCGTTAAAGAGACTGATGCAGCATGACCTTGAGGACAGACTTGCCGAGGATATTCTTTCAGGTGAGATCAAGCAGGGTGATACCGTAGAAATCGGCGTGAAAAACGGAAGCCTTATGTTTTATCCAAAGCAGTCTGTATAATAAATAGAAGAAATGGAAACTTATGGCAAAAGGGAATAAGACAATATTCTACTGCACGCAATGCGGATATGAGTCCTCCAAATGGATGGGGCAGTGTCCGGGGTGCAGGGAATGGAACACATTTGTAGAGGAACCGACAGCGCGCAAAGCATCTGGCGGAGGACTTTCTGCAAAAGGAAAAGAGATCAAACCCGTCTCGTTATCTGCAGTGACGGCGGAGACGAATGCACGCATGACAAGCGGGATGCCGGAACTCGACCGTGTGCTTGGCGGCGGTGTTGTGCCGGGATCGTTGGTTCTCGTAGGCGGTGACCCCGGAATCGGAAAATCAACGTTACTGTTACAGGTATGCCGCAACATGGCAAATGCCGGCAGGAAAATCTGGTATATCTCCGGAGAAGAATCCCTGCAGCAGATTAAGATCCGTGCAGAACGGATCGGAACGATATCTGACCAGCTGCAGTTGATCTGCGAGACAAGCCTCAGCGATATCGCTGATGTCATCCGTAGGGGAAAGCCGGATGCGGTTGTGGTTGATTCGATCCAGACGATGTACAGTGATGAAATTTCATCTGCACCGGGAAGTGTTTCTCAAATCCGTCAGGCGACAGCCGTTTTTATGCAGTTGGCAAAGTCTGAACAGATCACGATTTTTGTGGTTGGACATGTGACAAAAGAGGGCGTCGTTGCAGGACCACGGGTTTTAGAGCACATGGTGGATACGGTACTTTACTTTGAAGGAGACCGACACGCAAGCTATCGGATCCTGCGCGCCGTGAAAAACCGTTTTGGCTCTACCAATGAGATCGGTGTTTTTGAAATGCGAAAAGAAGGACTGGTCGAAGTGCCGAATCCTTCAGAATATATGCTGGACGGCAGACCGGAAAATGTCCCCGGTTCTATTGTAGCCTGTACGATAGAAGGTACCAGACCCATCCTTTTGGAAGTTCAGGCACTGGTTTCCAGGACGAATTTCGGATTCCCGAGAAGAACTGCAAACGGTACGGAACTGAACCGATTGAATATGCTTCTGGCAGTGCTTGAAAAAAGAGCAGGCATCACAACAGGAGAGAGCGATGCTTACATCAATATCGCAGGCGGGATTCGTATGAACGAACCGGCCATGGATCTTGCGATCGCATTGGCACTGGCATCAAGTGCATCTGATTTTGTCATTCCAAAGGAAGTGGTATGTTTTGGCGAGATCGGTCTTGCAGGTGAGATCCGCGGTGTCAGCATGGCTTCGCAGCGTGTGCAGGAGATCAAAAAGCTGGGATTTCAGTCCTGTATCCTTCCAAAGGTCTGTCTGAAAGAAACCAGTGAGATCGATGGCATCGCATTATATCCCGTATCTGATATCAGGGATGCGATCCGCATTGCCAGACAGATTTCGAAATAATTCCATTCTTATTCAGGCGTTTTCGGACGTCTGAATATTTTTTGAAAAGAATTAGCACTCATCTATTGACAGTGCTAACAAAAGGTGTTATAACCATATCAGAAATTATGTTATAGAAAAAATAGAACAATTTATCATATTCAAGAATCGAGGTGATCAGTATGAACATTTCAAAGTTTACACAAAAATCTATGGAAGCTGTTCAAAAATGCGAGAAGCTTGCATACGAATACGGAAATCAGGAAATCGAACAGGAGCATTTACTTCTTGCACTTTTAATGCAAAATGATGGCCTGATTCCGAAACTCATCGAAAAGATGAATATCAACCTGGCGGACTTCAAAAAAAGCGCCGAGCAGTGTCTTGCAAAACGGATCAAAGTCTCCGGCGGCCAGGTTTACGTTGGACAGAATCTGAACAAAGTGCTTATTTCTGCTGAAGATGAATCCAAGGCAATGGGAGATGAGTATGTATCGGTAGAGCATCTGTTCTTATCTCTGTTGAATTATGCAAATGCAGGTGTGAAGGAATTGTTTTCACAGTATGGCATTACCAGAGAAAGTTTTCTGGAAGCACTTTCAACCGTACGCGGAAATGTCCGTGTGACATCCGACAACCCGGAAGAGACATACGATTCACTTGAAAAATACGGGTACGATCTGGTACAGCGCGCGAGAGAACAGAAGATGGATCCGGTCATCGGCAGAGACGCAGAGATCCGTAATGTGATCCGGATTTTGTCCAGGAAGACAAAAAACAATCCTGTTCTGATCGGTGAGCCCGGTGTCGGCAAGACCGCCGTCGTAGAAGGTCTGGCACAGCGGATCGTACGTGGCGATGTTCCGGAAGGTCTGAAAGATAAGCGTGTCTTTTCCTTAGATATGGGATCGCTGCTTGCAGGTGCGAAGTATCGTGGAGAATTCGAAGAGCGTCTGAAGGCTGTCCTGGAAGAAGTCAGAAAGAGCGATGGAAATATTATTTTATTCATCGATGAGCTTCATACGATCGTCGGCGCAGGAAAGTCTGACGGTGCACTGGATGCAGGCAACATGCTCAAGCCTATGCTTGCAAGAGGCGAGCTGCATTGCATCGGTGCAACAACACTTGATGAATATCGTGAATACGTCGAAAAAGATGCTGCCCTGGAACGTCGTTTCCAGCCGGTTATGGTTGACGAGCCGACGGTAGAAGATACCATTTCGATTCTTCGTGGATTGAAAGAGCGTTATGAAGTCTTCCATGGTGTCAAGATCACAGACAGCGCGCTTGTGTCAGCGGCAGTTTTATCGGACCGCTACATCACAGATCGTTTCCTTCCTGATAAAGCAATCGATCTGGTCGACGAAGCCTGTGCTCTGATCAAGACAGAACTGGATTCCATGCCGACAGAGCTAGATGAGCTGAGCAGAAAAGTAATGCAGATGCAGATCGAGGCAACCGCATTAAAGAAGGAAACCGATCCGCTCAGCAAGGACAGACTTGCAAACCTTGAAAAAGAGCTTGCGGAACAGCAGGAAGAATTACAGAACAAAAAGGCACAGTGGGACAATGAGCGGAAAGCCGTTGAGAAAGTACAAAAGCTCAGAGAAGAGCTGGACGCTTTAAATAAGGAAATCGAACTAGCAGAACGTAATTACGATCTGAATAAAGCAGCTGAACTGCAGTATGGCAAAAAGCCGGAACTCGAGCGCCAGCTGGAGGAAGAGGAAGAGCTTGTAAAAAACAGAGAGATGTCTCTGCTTCATGAAAAAGTCGATGACGACGAGATCGCAAGAATCATTTCCCGGTGGACTGGAATTCCGGTTGCAAAGCTGACAGAAAGCGAACGGAACAAAACACTGCACCTTGATGAAGAGCTGCACAAACGTGTTATTGGGCAGGATGATGCAGTGACCAAGGTGACAGAAGCGATCCTGCGTTCAAAAGCAGGCATTAAGGATCCTGGAAAACCGATCGGATCATTCCTGTTCCTTGGCCCGACCGGTGTCGGAAAAACTGAGCTTGCAAAAGCACTCGCACAAAACCTTTTTGATGATGAGTCGAATATGGTGCGCCTGGATATGACAGAGTATATGGAAAAGTTTTCTGTATCCCGTCTGATCGGAGCGCCTCCAGGATATGTCGGATATGATGAAGGCGGACAACTGACGGAAGCTGTCAGAAGAAAACCGTATTCTGTTGTATTGTTTGATGAAGTAGAAAAAGCACATCCGGATGTTTTCAAT
>CADBRG010000301.1 GCA_902797015.1 uncultured Lachnospiraceae bacterium | reverse complement strand
TATTTCTTTTGAAGTGTTATAATCCAAAGCTCCCGTCGGCTCATCACAGAGCAGGATGTCGGGATTCTTTACGATCGCTCTTCCGATCGCCGTACGCTGCTGCTGTCCACCCGAGAGCTGGTTGGGGAGCTTATGTTGGTGCTCTGTCAGCCCCAGCGTCTGCAAAAGTTCGTCAACGTTTAGCGGATTCGTCCCGAGATACGCACCAACCTCAATGTTTTCACGCACTGTCAGATTCGGAATCAGATTATACATCTGGAAAATATATCCCAGATGAGAACGGCGGTACTGCGTCAGCTGCCGCTCGTTCATATCCTGCATCCGTTCATTGCGGATCCTGATCTCACCACTGTCTGCCTGATCAATCCCGCCAATGATATTTAAAAGCGTAGACTTGCCGGAGCCTGAAGGTCCTAATAATACGCAAAACTCGCCATGCTCCACAGACAGATCAATTCCCTTTAACACAGTCACCCTGCTTTCATTTTCTCCAAAAGATTTTTTGATATTTTTTATTTCCAAAAACATATCTGCCCAACCAAATAAGTGTACTATAATTAGCCTTGTCTAACTAATTATAGTACACTCTAGTTCATAATTCAATAACGATATGCATCGTTTGTTTTCAGGCCAATGCAGCCGTCATATCCTCTATCACGATCTTGTCAGAAATCGAAACCTGCTTCTGTGTGCAGACGGTCACATAATAGGTATCATCAGCGATCGCCGTCCCGGAAAAATATATCTGCTCTTTTCTCCAGAATGACGGGTCGAGCACGCCAATCTCCGCCAATGCATTCGTGATGCCGTTTCCGGTATATTTTAAATAAGCCTCTTTACCGGTCCAGATCTTCGTAAAAGCGATCTCTGCCCGCTTTCCATCATCTTTGGCATCCGCCTCCTGCATAAAGCGTATTTCTTCCTGCTCCCGCTCGGAGTAAAACCGTCTGGCAACCGCTTCTCTGATCTGCACCAATTCAACATCGATGCCGACTGGCTGCTCATCAATGGCCAGCGCAACATACGCTCCCGCATGGGATATGGAAAAATGAAAATCATCCGCACCGGCAAGATACGGTTTTCCATGCTCTCCTTTTTTGATCTCATAAGCATCTGCATCCTTATCTGCCAGGTATACATCCAGCTCCTGACGCAACAGGACACCTGCGATCAGTGAACGGATCTTGTCCGGCTCAAAGCGGAATCTCTGTATTTTTTCTTTCCGCTCATGCGGCAGATATTTTTCATATATTGCATAAGCCTCATACGGGCTGTCAGGATTGATCCTCGCGACCCTGATTTTCACTTCGTATTTCTCCTGTCTCAATAATGATACGCCAGCTTCCAAAAGCAGAAACTGCCTTCTCATGATACAAACAAGCCGATGTACCATTCCCGGCACATCGGCTGTTATTCTATAACATATCTACCGTAAGCCCAGTCAGATCTTCCACAAAGAAATCTGCCAGTGCCTGAATCTCTTCCCTTTGCCCTCTGCTTGCATGATCTGCCACTGCCACCAGCGGGAATCCCGCCTTTTTGGCTGTTTCTGCTGCATGCAGGACATCTTCAAAGATCCATGTCGATTCTTTCGGCGTCCCAAGCTTTTCAAGCGCCAGTTCATAGATCTTTGGCTCGCGCTTGTTCGTACCAAGATCCGAACAGTTCAGGATATCGATGAAATGATGCCGGATTCCATGGCGTGTCAACACCTGATCGATCAGATCTCTTGGTGTATTTGTCGCTGCGATCATTGGGACATTCCGCTCTGCAAGTGCCTCCAAAAAATCCTTTACCCCGGGCTTAAGCGGCGCTTCGTTTAAATAAAACGCATTGGTAATCTCACAGATCCCGGCCTGAATCTCTTCATCGGTCTGATGCAGATCGTAATTGACTGCAATAAAATGTGCCCATTCCGCCTGGGACAGGGTAAACACCTCTTCCCCCAGATTGGCCTTTGGCGTGATGCCATGGTTCTTTAAATAAATCTCCGGAGCCACTTCCCAGATTGGCATAGAATCCAGAAGTGTCCCGTCTACGTCAAAAATCGCGCCTTCGATCATGCCAACATATTCCTTTACAGTGCTGCCTTGATCGCTGCAAGCAGATCATCGAATTCCTCAAACGCCGGAATTTCAGGGAACTCTGCCTTGATCTGATCTGTACTCTTAAACAGGAATCCTGCCTTGCCGGCCTGGATCATGCCAAGATCATTGTGGCTGTCACCTGCTGCGATCGTCTCAAATCCACATGACTGCAGTGCCTTGACTGTGGTCAGTTTGGACTTTTCACAACGCATCTTATATCCTGTGATACTGCCGTCCTCTGCCACTTCCAGTTCATTGCAGAAAAGTGTCGGCCAATCGAGCTTTTCCATCAGTGGCTTTGCAAACTGGGTAAAGGTATCACTCAAGATGATCACCTGTGTCAGTGTACGAAGCTCATCTAAAAATGCTTTTGCTCCCGGAAGCGGATCGATCGTCGCGATGGTCTCCTGGATCTCTTTTAATCCGAGTCCATGCTTCTTTAAGATATCCAGCCGGTACTGCATCAGCTTATCATAATCTGGCTCATCACGGGTCGTGCGCTTTAACTCCGGGATCCCTGTTGCCTCTGCAAACGCGATCCAGATCTCCGGTACCAGTACTCCCTCCATATCCAGGCAAACAATATTCATATTTCTACATTCCTCTACTTTCTATTTATTTTTTCGCAGCCTCTAAAAGCTTTTCTTTCAGCTGGCTTTCAATCTCAACCAGTTCCTGCTCGGCAGCAACACGTTTTTCTTTTCCTTCTGTCTGGATCAGCATCACTTCATCGAGTGTCGAGATGAGCTGCTCATTGGTATGACGCAGGGTCTCGATGTCTACGATGCCTCTCTCAGACTCTTTTGCAGCCTCTACAGTCGCAAGCTTTAATGCGTCCGCGTTTTTCTTCAGCAGCTCGTTGGTCGCTTCTGATACTTCACGCTGTGCCTTTGCAGCCTGTGTTGCATGCTCAACACCGATCGCGATGACCATCTGGTTTTTCCAGAGCGGGATCGTATTTACGATCGTGGACTGGATCTTCTCTGCCATCAGGTTGTCAGAATTCTGTACCATGCGGATCTGCGGACCTGTCTGCATCGAAACGGTACGTGTCAGCTGCAGGTCATACAGCTTTTTCTCGAACCGGTCACACTGCTCTGCAAGATCCTTTGCAGCCTGTGCATCTTCGGGCAGTCCGCTTGCCGCAGCCTTAGCCTGAAGCTCTGCCAACTCGTTTTCCCGTACTTCCGCAAGCTTTTTCTTGCCGGCAAGGATGTACATCGTCAGTTCCTTGTAATAAGTCAGGTTCATCTCATACATCTTATCGAGCATCGCGGAATCCTTCATCAGGATCACCTGATGCTTCTCGAGCTCGTTCTGGATCGTCTCGACGTTCTTCTCTACCTTCGTATAGCGAAGCTTCATCTCTTCGATCTTATGCGCACGTTTTTTGAAGAATCCCTTGACGCCCTTTTCATCTTCTTCTACGTCAAAGTTCTTCAGCTCCGTGATCAGGGATGTGATCATGTTGCCGACTTCTCCCATGTCTTTTGTCCGGACGGAATCAAGTGCTTTTTCTGAGAAATCAGCAAGCTTTTTCTGGGTGTTGACGCCATACGTCATAACGCCCTGTGAATTTGTGATATCGATCTGCTTTGCAAAATCGTCTACCATCTTCTGCTCTTCCGCTGTCAGTACCGGTTCGTTCTCGATCAGCTCCTTCTGCTCACCGATCACCATCTCCTGTGCCTGTGCGGTATCACCAAATGACGGTGCTTCTCCAAAACTTAATGTTGGGGTTTCCATTGCCATATCTTTTTCTTCTGCCATGATAGACTTCCTTTCTAAAACAGATCTTCGGTTACATATTTCATCTGTTACGATTAGTTCTATTCTATATCAGAACAGGGAGAAAATCCAGTCAGAATGACTCCTTTTCCTCCGGTGCGACCTGTGCCTGTGCACCACCGCCAAAGCTCAGCGTCATGCCCTGTCCTTCGACAACCTTTGCTTCCTCTTTGGGTGCTTCCTGCACGACTTCTTTTACCGCCGGCGCAGCCTCTCTCGCAGAAGCCTTCGCGATCTCATCCGGTGTCAGACCATCCTGTGCCATCATTGTCTTCATCGTGGAAATGTCAGAGGAAACATCCCATGCCACTTCCTCAAACAGGCTGTCTAACAGGTTCTCAAACGCTTCATTGATCGTATCCATCGCAGATTCAATCTCACGCTTGGTATTGGTTACGTTTGAGACATCCGCCTGCTCTTTATCAAGCTCAACATAGGCATCCAGGAGCTTTTGCGTCGTCGGGAGATAATAGTTCATAAAGCGTCTGAGGTTCTGCGCGCTCTTCGGCTCTTTTTTGACCTGTGTAAAGATCCGGTTCATGATGTCTTCAAGCTTTAAGAGCTTGTCTGTCATCTCGTCACCCGGAATCTCGTCATTAGCCTGTCGGACCATCGTCAGATAGTTTTCTCCCTCTTTGAGGATCTCCTCTACCTGCTCGGAATAGCCTGCCTTGCGAAGCGCTTCCTTTTCTCTGCGTTCACGCTCTTCCCTCTCAAGGCGGCCTTTTTCAGCATCCAGATAATTCCGGTAGACTTTCGGTGTCAGCATGACCGTGCTGTCTGCGGCGTCGATCTTTGCCTGCGGCAGCATATCATCCGCCATCATATCCTTGATGTCTTTTTTCACCTGGTCTTCCGTTCTGCCGCTTTTTTGTGCCAGATCACGGAATTTGAAAAACTCTTTGTTGCCTAAGAGATTGCCATATTTATAATACAGATCGACTCTGTTTTTCCGCTTTTTCCCGTTTCTGATCTGCATACCGAGATATGCAGATATCGCTGCAAAAATACCGGACGCGACCAGCATCCCACCCGGATTGGAAATGCCTGCGATCAGAAATCCCAAAAACAGGATA
>CADBRG010000300.1 GCA_902797015.1 uncultured Lachnospiraceae bacterium | reverse complement strand
GACGATCAATGAACTGATTGTTTCTGTTCTTGCGTATAGTATCTGGCAGGAACATAAAAAGCAGATCACAGCGGAGCGTCCCATCGTTATCTGTGTGCCGGTAAACTTAAGACCTGTTTTTGGTGTGGATACGACCAAAAACTTTTTTGTTAATATCAACGCGATGTTCCGACCCGATGAAGCAGAAGAGGTGACATTTTCAGAAGTTCTGGCTCAGATCAGGAAAACGCTGCGGGAACAGACCACGAGAGAAGAGTTGCAGAATCGGTTGTCTACGAATGTCTCTACAGAAAAGAATCTTTTGTCGCGTATGGTGCCAATGCTTTTTAAGAATCCTGTATTAAAGCAGATTCATAAGCTTTCCCAGAAATCCATCACATCTACGGTGACGAATATCGGACTGCAGACGGTAGCAGAACCATATCGGGAATATGTTGATTTTGTCAATGTGATTCTTGCACATGCGAAAGGACAGCCTTTAAAGCTTAGCGTGAGCTCCTATGGAGGCAAGATCGCGATTAATGTAACCTCAATTCTAAGAAGTACCAATATTCCGCAAAATATTTACCGCTTTTTTACGGAAAAAGGGATAGAAGTCAGTATTTCAACAAATGGAGTATTTCGATAAATGGAACGAAAATGTGATTATTGCGGTGTCGTCATTTTAGATCCGTCGGGCAAATGTCCTTTGTGCCGACGAGCGATCGCTCCTCTTGACGAAGAGAGCCGTCGCAAAATCGAACCGTCATATCCTCTGACAAGAAGGAAAACGTATCGTGCCAGAAACACGTTATGGATTTACACAATTGCTGCGATCGCGGCCTTTTTGATCATCTTTAATGTAAATATACGGATGAATCACGTAATGTGGTGGACGTTTTTGATCGGGTTGATCATGGTCTATGGATTTGTCACACTGTTCTTTTCTCTGAAAAAGCAGATTGGCCATCAGCCAAAGATGATGATGCAGTCTTTGCTGGCAGTACTTCTTGTGATATTTATAGATTATTCGACCGGATTTCGCGGATGGGCATTGAATTATGTTTATCCCGGTCTGCTTGCGTTTATTGATCTGATGATCGTTATTTTAATGCTTGTGAATAAACGTAACTGGCAAAGCTATATCATCATGCAGCTTTGGGTTGTCATTCTTGCAACCGCGCCATTCGTTTTATATGTTTTTGGCCTTGTCGATCACCTGCAGGTGTCCTGGATCATTCTTGCCAGTGTGATCCTTGTGTTCGTAGCGACATTGCTGATCGGCGGAAGCCGTGCAAGAAGTGAGATGGCACGAAGATTTCATCGATAATTGCTCTGACAGATACTTATAAAGGAAGCTAAATATGAAATACAAACATTTGATTACAAACCCGAATGGTGTCAGTAAGCAGGGTTTGATCATGCGGGAGACGATCGCAAGATTTACAGCAGAAGGCGTATTCGGACAATCTGTAAAGAGTGGCGATTTTCGAAAACATATGGTAGAAAGACCATGGAAAGTGCCGGAAGGCTATACTCTGGATGTCATTCATGGCAGAAACTGCAAGCTTGAGCTGCTGCAGTCAGCGCAACGGGATGACAGCAGGATCCTGTTACAGCTTCATGGCGGCGGATATGTCGGGGCTATGCGCAATGTCTATCGCAAATTCGCAGTACGTTATAATGAACTGGGAAAAGGAATGGATGTTTTGACGGTGGATTATCGTGTCGCACCTGAATATCCTTTTCCTGCCGCACTCGAAGACTCCATTTATGCCTATAACTGGCTGATCAACAGAGGATGGCATTCCAACGAGATCCTGTTGGCCGGAGATTCAGCAGGAGGCGGTCTGGCAATGGCATTATGTCATTATTTGAAGAAGCAAAACCGTGAGCTTCCGGCGGGCCTGATCGCAATGTCTCCCTGGACAGATATGACCCAGTCCGGCCCATCCTACGAACAAAACTATCACAGGGATCCGAATTTCGGAAATTCCTCGAATACGTTGATCAATAATAAAGAGTATATCGGTGGTAACGATCCGAAAAATCCGTTTCTCTCACCAGCATTTGGTGATTTTTCGGGATTTCCGCCCATGCTGATTCAGGTTGGCAGCTTCGAAATGCTGCTGAGCGATTCTGAAATTGTTGCAAAGAAGGCAAAAGAAGCCGGTGTAAAGGTACGCCTGAGTGTCTATGAAGGGATGTTTCATGTATTCCAAATGGCGCTGCACAGACTTCCGGAATCAAAGAAAGCGTGGACTGAGGTTGGTCATTTTCTGGACATTATGAAATAGATTGACCGCACATTCGTTATCAGAAAATTTATCAATAACGTCCGTTATGGGCGTTATTTTTTTGCATTTTCCCGTTATTTTTTGAAAGGGCATTTACATCATAATTCCACATGATATACTTGCCGTATAACACAATGAGAGAAAAGAGAGAATGTCATGTGGTCCGACAGAAAGGAGAGAAACAAAGGAGGACCTCATGAAACGAATAACTTTTAAGATCCGAAGGGTTACAGCCTTTTTGCTGGCGTTTGTATTCCTGATTCCGCTTATGTTTGGAAGGACCACGGAAGCGCATGCCGCAGGCACTGTAAACCTGTTCCATGACACACAATACCATTATGGGAATTGGTCAACCGGGAATCTTTCAGTCGATGATGGCGCCGGTACGGCATTTTGTGTCCAGCCTTCCAAGGACACACCGCCAAACGGCTCATATCCTTATGAACTGATGAGCCAGAACAGTGATATGAGAAAGGTGCTGTACTATCTGGTTGGCGGCAATGGTTACGATGAAGTGACATCCGGGACATTGTTTTCCGAATATAATTACATCGATATTTATGTTACATCTCATGTCATGCTTTCCTGGATGTGGGATGGATGCGAATGGAATGGAGATGCGGATTCCGGTATCGGAAGTGATTTTAAAGAACAGATCGAATCATTATACGAAGAAATCATGGCTTTGCCGGATCCGCCGGAGGCATTTCAGACTTTTATTATTGAAGGAGAGGAAGGATATCAGACTGTAGTCGGAAGCTGGCCACTGCAAAACATCGAAGTTTCGATCATGAAACGTTCTGCCATCCCTTCTTTTACGGAGGATAATGCCTGTTATTCTCTGGAAGGGACTGTATATGGAATCTATGCAACCAAAGAGGATGCCCAAAGCAGTCAAAATGAAGTCGCATCCTTTATGATCCGTGAAGACGGGACATCTGAGCAGGTCTCATTGAAACCGGGCACGTATTATTATAAAGAGACGAAAGCAGGTAGGGGATATGCATTGGATCCCGAAATTTATGAAGTGGAGATTGCAATCTCTGATGAGATGACGCAGACCATTGAGGTCGCCGAAATCCCGCAATATAATCCGGTTGATCTTCTTTTGCTCAAAAAGTATAAGGAAGGCAAAGAACAGGAGACAACGGGAGATGCGCGCCTTGCAGGTGCTGAATTTACAGTAAAATATTATCCTGATGTAACAGCTTCCGGCAAACCGAAGTATACATGGATTTTCCAAACAGACGAAAAAGGAATGATTTATTATCAGGACGCGTACAAGAAATCAGGGCCTGATCTGATCAGGGATATGGAGGGAAATCCGGTCCTTCCGTTGGGAACTGTGACCATTCAGGAGACAATGGCACCGGACGGCTATCTGATCAACGATACACTGTATACGGTTCCGATCACAGCAGAAGGGAACGCAGAAAACGTTTCAACATATTCCTATCCGGTCGTAGAGGAAGATGTGATCCGTGGAGGTGTCGCTTTTGAAAAGCACGATGCTGAGCTTGGAGCGACAGAGGCAATGGGCGGAGGTTCCCTGGCAGGTATCACATTTGCATTACGCAATGAATCCCCGCAGCCGGTATTGGTTGACGGTACGCTGTATCAAAAAGGTGATTTGATCCGTCAGTTTACAACAGATGACTCCGGCCATATCGAAACATCTCCTGATTATCTGCCGTATGGTACGTATTCACTGCAGGAAACTGCAACAAATGATTCTTACCTGCTTTCGGATGGCGAAAAACATGAATTTTCAATCAGAGAGAATCGTGTGGTTGTATCGCCGGATCATGACGGGAATCAGCTGGTATTTTCCAATCAGGTATATCGGAATGATATTTCGTTCCATAAGATTGCAGATACGACGAATCAAAGGATGGGAATGGTTGCTTTTGTACTGACACATAATGAAACAGGAGAGCAGCATGTGATCGTAACCAATAAAAACGGATATTATTCCTCTGTGAGGACACATAGTAAGGACACCAATGTCAATGATGCTGTATTAACAGAATATGGTGATGATACTGTAATCCCGACAAGTACACTCAAGGCAAATACCGGATTGTGGTTTGGCAAAGGACAGAACGGATCGGAAAGCAAGCCTGACGATAATCTGGGAGCGTTACCCTACGGTTCCTATACCTTGTCCGAATTAAGATGTGAAGCGAATCAGGGTTATGAGCTCTTAAAAGAGATTACGTTTTATATTGAAGAAGACAAGTCAGATACGGATCTGATCTCTCTTGGGACACTGACAAACGACAAAACGCAGGTGCCAAAACAGGAAGTAACGATCCATACAAAAGCAAAAGATGAAGGAAACGATACGCAGGTTGCAAATCCGGACAAAGAAGTGACAATCATCGATGAAGTAATGTTTGAAGGGCTCGAAATTGGAACCACATATCAGATTGAAGGTATCCTTATGGACCTGGCAACCGGAAAAACACTTAAAATCAATGAACAGGAGATTACTGCAACAAAAGAGATTACGCCGATCAAAACAAAAGGAACCGCTGAGCTGTCCTTTGCATTTGATGGAAGCGGACTGGCCGGAAGAGATATCGTTGTGTTTGAAAAGATAAAGAAAAATGAAGAAATCATCGCGACACACGAAGATCTTAATGACAAGGATCAGACCATTCATTTTCCGGAAATCAAAACGACAGTTTCAGACAAGAATACAAGCGGTGATGATACAAAACATATGATCACCGATACGATCTCTTATCACAATCTGGTTCCGGGCGAGACCTATGTGATGCAGGGAAGGATTATGGATAAGTCATCGAAAAGTCCCATTTCTGATCAGGGGAAGGAAGTTACCGGGACGACAGAATTTGTTCCGCAAAATACGAGCGGGACAGTAGATGTAACATTTCTTTACGATGCAACACAGCACTACGAGCAGGAGCTTGTCGTATTTGAGCAATTGTACGTAAAAGAAGTGAAAGACAACAATCTTATTGCCCTCCATGAGGATTACGAAGATGATAAGCAGACGTTCATGGTCGGCAAGCCGGTATTTGCACAAAAGGAGAAGACAACCATTGTCCGCTCAGAAACGGTTACAACAAAAAGTCCCCAAACAGATGATCCTATAAAACTGATCCTTTATATCATCGTGTGTTGTGCGACCGGTGGAATTCTGACGTTACTTGTACTCAAAAGAAAACGATATTCTTTATAAAATAAAAAAGCGCAGTTCCATTAAAAGAACTGCGCTCAGACTGAAGACAAAGCCGCTCTAGGATACACATCCTAGAGCGCTTTTTCGTTTGAACATCATTTCAAAGTAAAAACAAAGATT
>CADBRG010000299.1 GCA_902797015.1 uncultured Lachnospiraceae bacterium | reverse complement strand
TCTTCTCTAATCCTGAGCACAATCTCGGCAGCCCAAAGATCGACACCTCTTTGCATACCTGAGATAAAGTCTGTATATCCATCGTCTATTGCGGTCCTGATTTGTGCTTCAAGCCATTCCTGGACTTTGTTCTCCGCCATATCCAATCGTTCCGGTCTATGTCCCGTAAACGATACTACATGCTCTACATCTATCTTCGCCATAATCATTCTCCTTTTCTTGATTTATTCATTTTCTTCACCTTCTTCAGCTTCTTCTCTATCAGGAAGAGCCACTGCATCCGCACGTGAAAGCACAAAATAGATTCCGGACACATCGCTAAATCGCTTAGGATCAAGTTTCTCCGCAATAACCTTAGCCCCTTTGGCATACTTAAACTCTTTGCTATATTGGCTTACAGCTTCATCTGCAGAATTCCCATACTTATCATAGATTTCCAAAACTACAGCTTCGGATGCTCTGCAGTTGTATACGGTATTTCCCTTTCGCTCTGCATGTTCTGGAATCAGTAGTTTTACAATCTTTCCTTCTCTGCATTTCTTCCATGCAATAAATGATCCTTTTTCAGGGCAGAACAGGTGCATGTGAAGACCCTTTACATCCTTTAAGTAATCTGGATCAAAGTTTACACCCGCAGTACTAAGTCCGGTCATGTCCGAACCTGAGAAATCTGTCCAATATGTCCTCTTTGCAAAAGCAAAATCAGCATTGCAGAGCTTCGTATTTACAAAAGTAGCATCATCGAAGTCAGCACATGCAAAGCATGCCTCTTCCAGATTCGAACCTGTAAAATCGCAATTGCAGATTTGCGCTTCAAGGAAGTTTGCCTTTTTCAAAGAAGCATTCTTTACTTCGCAGTCCCACATGCAGACAAAAGTAAAACGTGTCTTTTCTCCTTTACACCCATTAAGCTTTGAAAGAGTAAGGTTTGCATTTACGAAAAGTGTTTCTTCCAAGGTTGCTTCTGTAAGATCGATATTATGGAGATATGCGCCCCAGAGGTTTGCATGAGAAAGGTTCGCTCGAGTGAGATTTGCACCACTAAGATTTACGCCATTCATTTCCGCATACGAAAAATCCATACCGGACAGATCCATATTACTGAGATCAACATCACTAAAATCTGCACGATTTCCTTCTTCATGGTTCTTAAGCCACTTAGCATGTTCTTTCATGCGACGATCAAATTCGCTCCTCTCAATCTTCTTCTGTGTTAATACTGTCATTCCCATAGATATCTGCATAAATCCACCTTTCCTTTCGAAAACCAACCATCACTTTTTCTTCTGTACGCTTTTCTTCTGTACCCACCTTGTTTAATCAAATTATATGACTCGCTATGTACCACATATGGGACATGGTCGCTTTTATAATATCGAAAGTGTAAGGAAGGAGCCTCAAAATGATTGAGGTTCAGGGAAAATGGCATAATCAGAACGACCATAACAAGGAGAATAATGCAGTGGAGCAGTATATTAATTTACACACATATTCGAATTTTACCGCTTATGAAACGGTAACGATGCCTGAGGATATTGTAGAGTTTGCTGTGCAAAATGGTATGAAGGCAGCCGCACTGACAGACAAGGAAAGTGTTCAGGGTTTCGCAGATTTCTCCCGGGCAGCGGCAAAGCATAAAGACAAAGGGTTTAAACCGATATACGGAGTCCAAGTGAATTGTCTCATGGATGAGCATGATTCGGTTTTGATTACGATGCTTGCAAAAAATCAAACCGGTCTGCGTAACATGTACAAAATTTTTTCAACCGGATATATGAAGAACCTGAATACAGAACAATGGCCTTGTATAACAAAACAGGATATTGAGGAAAACCGGGAAGGATTGATCATTGGGATGGATTTGCAATGGGGAGATATTCTGCTTTTTACGTTTGAACCTCCCGAATCGCATTACTCAATGACACTTTCGGACCTTATCAATAGAATTCCGCTTGCTGATTATGTCGGTATCAGGCCTTGGTATCAGAACAGATTTACTCAAAAGAATGGGTGGAACATTGATGAAGAGGAACTAAAAAGATCAGTTGGAAAAATCGTCGATTATCTGGAGAAATCAGGGAAATGTCCTGTGGCAGTAGGCCAAACAAACTGCATCACCAAAGATGATGAGCAGTGTTTTGATATCCTGAGGGAGATATGGCCGCATACAAGGGATGTCTCAGTATCATTTATGAAGCCGACAGAAGAAGTGCTTAAAGACTATCAATTTCTTGGGCCGGAACTGGCTGTGAAACTGGTGATCAAGAATCCCAATGCGATTGCTGATCAGATATCAGATAGTATTGTTGTTACTGAGCGCGGCACATGGCTTCTGGATATTCCAGATGCGATCAAAATAGTTGAGAAGCAATGTGCCGCAGCGATGAAGCGCAGATACGGCAATAACCCACCGGACGTGATCAGAAACCGTCTTGATCAGGAACTTCAAGTCATTTGTAAGTCAGGGTATTCATCCTATTACGTGCTTGCTTCAAAACTCGCTAAAAAATGCAGCGATCTTGGTTATCTGCATTCAGTAAGGGGATGCGGCGGAGGTTCTTTTGTCGCCAATTTAATGGGAATAACGGAAACAAACCCTCTGCCGCCTCATTATTATTGTCCGGCATGCGGAAAAGCAGAGTTTGTGGATGAGAAGAAGTATCCATCCGGATATGACCTAATCTTCGGTGAAAAAGAAAAGCACTGCCCGGACTGCGGGGAAAGGATGACCGGCGACGGTCAGAATATCCCGTATGAATTCTTTACAGGTCTTAATGGCAATAAAATCCCGGATTTTTCTTTGAACTTTCCATGGGAAATACACAAGGATATTATCGAATATCTTGAAGAGACCTTTGGTAAAGAGAAAGTCTTTTTTGCAGGGTCCATGTCAACGATAGGCCGTTTTGTGGCTGAGGCGGAAGTTAACAGGTACTTTTTTGAAAAAGGGATAGATCTTGCCCCCCAACCAAGAGACCTGTTGGCCAGACGGGTAAGCAATGTGCTTCGGGACACGGGGAACCACCCGGGACAGTACGTAATAGTGCCTGATGATAAAGATATATACGATTTTTGTCCGATCGGGTATAGTCGAAAATTTGAACTGGCCGATGGCTTGAAGCCGGTTACGAAGATCGCCAGGCAGAGACTGCCTCTGGAAACGATCGATATATTGAGCTGGTCAGCACTTTCAAAGCTGAGGCGTATGGAAGAACAGTCGGGTATTCCTGCTAAAAGCATAGATGTCGGACAGATAGATGTCTGCGCTTTTTTCAAAATCGGCAGTTTAACAGGATTGCCGTTTGATAATAAGTTTGTCAGATCTGTATTGGAAACGGTTTGGCCGGAAACATTTTCAGAGCTTTTAAAAGTATCCGGCTTCATACACGGAACAGATGTATGGACAGATAATGCCGAAGAACTGCTCAAGTCCGGACATGAATTATCCGAGATCATTGCGTTTCGTGAAGATGTTATGCTTTTCCTTCTTAAGTATGGATTGGAATATAAGGATGCTTATTCTATTGCAGAGAAAGTGAGAAAAGGGGCAGCGCGGGCAATTGATTTTACCCCTGACGAAGAGAACTTGCTGAGGGAGCATGAAATTCCGTCCTGGTATATTCAGTCAATGATGAAGATCAGGTATCTCTTTCCAAAATCACATGCAATGGAATATATGAATCATTATCTGCGGATGATCTGGTATAAGGTATATCATCCGGCAGCATTCTATGCGGCTGTGCTTTCAGAAGAAACGACAAAAATGGACTATGGTATTTTAACAGAAGGGTGTGCAAAAACCGAAAGAGAACTAAGTGCTGCTGAGCAGAAATATGAGGCGGAGCATGAAACCGCATCGTATAACAATGATGATTGGCTCAAAAACAAGATTCAGGTATTACGTATTGCCAGCGAATGTTATGACAGGGGTATATCATTTCTTCCCGCCGATATGAACAAATCGGATCCGTCGCTGTTCCTTGTCGAGAACGGATCCATCAGACCCCCGTTTAATCTGCCGATACGGCTTTCGGAAGAAAAATGCAAATTGGTCTGCAGAGAACGCGCAATAGCCCCCTTTGAAAGCGAAGAAGACCTTGTGAGCAGGTGCTGTTTGACAAAGAGGGAACTATATGACATGCAGAGCAATCATGCGCTGGATTCACTCAACGGAGCAAACAGGAAACTGTTCAAATCCGCAAAAGAACTTGCCGACAAGATAATGCAGGAACAATTCTTCCTTTCCAAAGACGAAAAGGATGATCTGGTAATTCCGGAAAACTTGACTCAAGAGGATAAAAACACTGCTGAGCATGATAAAAAGGACACCTCTTCCAACATAAAAACCAATCTATATGATACTGGTTTTGCATCGCTCGATTCTTTGCTCTGCGGTTTTAACCCCGGGACTCTGAATGTTATCGCAGCCCGCCCGTCAATGGGAAGAAGTGCTTTGATGCTGGATATCGCAAAGCATATAGCAGGAAGCAAGGAAAAATCTGCATTTATCATCACACTCGAGATGTCGGCAGAGCAGGTTATGCAGCGGTTGATTGCCTCTGTTTCTGGGATTCCTCTTGTTGTCATTCAGAAAGGAATATTATTTCATGAGAAATATACAGAATACCGCAACCGATTGCTTGCGTGCTGGAGATCGATGGATAATCTCAGGCTTTATATCTGCGATGAACTTGTTACTCTCTCAGAGATGGAAAATCTCATAGAAAAAGAAATAGAGCAGGGTGTTGTACTTATTGACTACCTTCAGCTGATTGATTGTGGCATACAAGACAAGCAAAAGAATAACGTATACATTGAAAATCCTGCATGGATGCGGCAGACTGAAATCCTTGCTGGACTAAAGGCAATTGCACAAAAGACCGGGGTTCCAGTGGTTGCTGTGTCACAGCTTTCAAAGCGCCCCGAGTTTCGCGCTGATAAACGCCCTGTTCTGAGTGATTTCAGGTATAACACCTGTGGTTTGATTGGGCGGGAAGCGGATACTGTCATTTTTATTTACAGAGAAGAATACTACGATCCGGATGATCATTCTGGAATCGCAGAATTAATTCTGGCAAAAAATAGTTTTGGTAAAATCGGAACGGCAAAAGTTCGGTTCAACGATGAAACGGTTAGTTTTGAAAACGTCGATGTATTACCATGATCCGACACGATTGTTTCACGGTTTTGGTAGCTTGTTCATCTTTGTGCATCCGCGGCCACCCGCGGTCATGGGTTCCCAGCATAAGCACTCTCCTAAAAGGTGTCAATATACAGCGACACCTTTTCTTTTTGCGCAAATTTCCTGTTGATTCCGAACATATGTTCTGATAGTATTAAGCCATAAACCGAACGAGCGTTCGAGATAGAAATTCATTCTATTTGTGAGGAGTTGCTTATGCGGCACAAGGATCCTGAACTCATGAAAGAGATCATGCGGTATGTGGAACGTTTTTATAACGGAAGGGGACGCATGCCGTCGACAGCGGAGATCGCGAAGGCGCTGCGCGTGGCCAAAAGTACGGCGTATACCTATCTGGTGGCCATGGATAAGGAAGGCATGCTGTCTTACCAGAACGGTGAGATCCGAGCGGATTACATGAACCGGTCCGGTAGCTGGGCCGACGCGCCGGTCGTCGGGTTCGTCCCCTGCGGCGAGCTGACCGCAGAAGAAGAAAACATAGAGATGCGGGCAAAGCTTCCCACTGCCTTGTTTGGCGAAGGCCCATTCTTTATTCTTCATGCCAAAGGAGATTCCATGGAAGACGAAGGCATTGAGGAAGGAGATCTTCTGGTGATCCGGAAGAATCCTTCTCCGGAGGTCGGCGACCTGGTCATTGCACTGGACGAGGAGAATATGAATACGCTGAAACGATATGGCGGGATCGACCATAAGACGGGAAAAGCGATTCTGCAGTATCGGAACAAAGCGATGTATGGCGACAAGAAGATCCTTGTAAAAGAACTGACCAGCCAGGGAGTCGTCAGTTACGTGATAAAGAAAAAGTAGGAAGGACATTGTGATGGAGAAAAAGAAAGACGAGATCCTATATCGATTTGAGCATCGCTGGCTTCGTGATTATTATTTTGAAGACCCGGAATACTTTGCAAAAACACTGTTGGAAATGCCCGGATTTCTCTTCAAGGTCCTGGACGGGATGTACCGGGAGCATCATGCGGTAAATCCATACCGCATTGACCAGTTTTCCGTAAGCGTCATGGTAATGTCGGATGGGACACGCGCTTTAAAGATCGAGCTTCCGAACCCGGAAGACAGCCCGTTATGCAGACGCGTTTATGCGTTTCTGTCGAAGGGCACGGAAGATGTCGGTTTCTTCTGTATTGAAAATAATGAATATGATCCGAAGGAAGGTCCGTTTTTGTGTCGGTGGATGCCGAACGGGATACATCTGAACTACGGAACAGGCAACAGGACGCCGGAAGTAGAATTTCTGGAATGTCTGGAAAATTATAAAACATATGACCCGGATAAGATCTGTGCGGCGCTTATCCCGCCGGGTGAGAAATTGATGATGATCAGGAGGAAAAGTTCATGAGAGCATACGATGCGTCTTGCCCCAACTGCGGGCACAGGAATATAGATATGTATCTGGAAGAAACCAACGGCTGGATGGAATGTGAGAAATGCGGCGAACTGCATCAGTTCCCGAAATTTCAAAGAGGCGTAAAGATCCCGGTGTTCAGTATGGACCGGATACCTATGGAAATTTTGTTTCCGATTTCTGAGAAGGCGGGTGTTACGATGAGATGACTGCAGAAAACAATATCCAGAACAACGTAAAAGTATATGTTGATGTAGACGCTCATTTCTGCAAGGATGGGCGTCTGATTCCCAGAGCAATCATCTGGGAGGATGGCCGAAGGTATAAGATCGATAAGGTCATCCAGATCGCCCGTCGTGCGAGCTTGAAAGCTGGCGGCTGCGGGATCCGATATACATGTATTGTCGGCTGACAAAGGAGTTATCTGTTTTATGAAGTTGATAAATGGTTTGTAGAAAGGAAAACAGCCTGACGGCGGTTTTTCAAAAAGGCTGAATGTCCGGGAAGCTCTGTACAGCATGCGCCATGACCAGCGGCGCGATCCCGAAGCTGTGCATGGGTGATCGGTTTTTGAGGAATTATCCGACCGCTCTCTTCCATCTTCCGTTCCGGATCATTTCCCTATCCGGAGTGAAGAGGCAGGATGCCCCAGGTTTAATACGAAAGGGAGAAGGAAAAATGAGAAGAAGTGCCATGCAGCGCATTGACGGGATATGCCGGCTGTATCAGATCGATAAGGAAGGTGCATACAAACAGGGAAAATTCATATTGGATTCATACCGCTATCTCAGTTGGAAGACGGTCCGGGACGCACAGTATGTCAAAGAGGATCTCATGAGCTACTGCAGCAGCGACATGGATCAGGCAATGGTCTACCTGCTGACGTTTGCCACCGATGAACGGCGCGATTTTTTCGAATCGAGGATTGACGTGCTCTTCAGCAGCCATATGATGGGCGCCATGATTGATTCGGCGGCTGCCTGGGTCCGGGATTATCCCGATAACGGAAAACTGTATTACGATATCATCTGCCAGAGCTATTTGTATCGCAACGGCATGAAGGAAGCAGATATCCTGGACATTCTGAACATGGAGCGGAGCACATATTACAAGCGCAGGAAGGAAGCTGTCACTGTGTTCGGGGTTGCCATACATGATGTGATCCGGAATCATAAGGCAGAGCTCGATGAGAACAGGCGGGAGGCAGGGATGCACCCGCAGGAAGCCGTAGAGGAACTGCCATTCTACTGATAACGCGGACTATACGTAGACTAAACGTAGACGAAAACGGGACAAAACGCGGACGTAACGCGTACTGACTTCGGATTTGTCAAGGGGTATGATGGGTATGCCGGGGAGAAGGCGACCCGAACAAAACTGAATATGATCAAAGCAGGAGCTGATCACCAATAACGGTGACCGGCTCTTTTGCTGTCGCCACGTCTTTCCGACGGTTACCTAAGACGAAGGATCGGGGAAACATCTCTCCGGTCTTTTTTTTATGCCCGAAAGGAGTCGGAAAGATGTATTTTGACCAGGCTGCGTTTGGAAAAAGGTTAAGGGAATTACGCAAAAAAGAAAACCATTCCCAAGAGGAACTCGCCGAAAAACTCTGTATCAGCACGGTTCACTACGGAGGTCTAGAAAGAGGGACGCGGGGCTGCTCTATCGATCTTTTGCTGGAGTTGGCAGAGATCTTCCGTGTGAGCACGGATTATCTGCTTACCGGACGGTGTGCAGACAGGGAAGCGGATCTTCAAAAACTGGAGAAAATGCAGGCGCTTCTGGATGAGCTGAAAAGAAGTATTTGAGGGATGAATGTGTCTTCAGAAGATAAGCGATCTATACTACCGCGTTCTCCTTTCAGAACGGGGGTATCGATAGACTGTTCTTGTAACAAGCGGACAGCAGTTACATCGAACATTGACAACTGCATATACATTCATCAGGTACATTCCTCTGTGGGAGCCGGAAGGCTCCAGCCGTACGGAGATGCGCGGTGACCCTGAAAGGGCGAGCGGCAAACATCCTCCGGGAATGCAGGGCGGCACCCTGCAGGGCCATGAAACACAGAAGGGACAATGATACTTCCGTCCGTGAAGAGCGGGCGGCCCGGCGCGAACCGCGGGGAGGCTGGAACCCTATGGAGCAGGAAGTCACCTGCCGCCTGATGAGACTCCCTTTATTCCGGGGTGATCGAGGATAAATACGGGATGGACATATAAGAAAGGATCGGCGGTCCGTCAGTTGCATTGCTGCGGACCGTCTTTACAAAACCAGATTACTACCGGTGGTTTATATACGCCAGGCGGATCACCGGTGTAATGAATACAAACAAGATTTCAAATGGAGGGTCTATGTATTTTAAAGCAAAGGAAATGCATGATGACTGGATCTACAAAAAAGGTGATGTATATCTCGTATCGCTGGATCCCGTGATCGGATCCGAACAGGGAGGCACCCGGCCGGTCGTCAATGTACAGAACAATACCGCGAACTTCTATTCACCGATCATTTCCGGTCTTCCGATTACATCGCAGATCAAGAAAGAAAAGCTCCCGACACACATCCTGATCGGGAAGGAAGGCGGACTTCGGAAAGATTCCATGGTCATCGTGGAACAGCCCCGCCCTCTTGATAAGCGTCGGATCATCGGGTATATCGGGAAACTCAGTAAGCAGACCATGAGCCGGATCGATGAAGCGCTCCTTGTGAACTTCGGGATCGTGATC
>CADBRG010000298.1 GCA_902797015.1 uncultured Lachnospiraceae bacterium | reverse complement strand
GCTGACGGAAGTTCAATACCATGTCAATGCCAAGGATTTTGGCAACACCACGTGAGATGTCGATACCGGCCGAGAAGTCAGCATACAGTTGCAGCGCATAAAGCAGTGCTGTCGCAAATAATGTTGTCCCAGTATATGCCGTATAATCCGCTGTCACCGTATTGATCAGCACTGCTGCACGGTCCGCAATGATCAGCTTCTTAAATACACCCCAAAGGATCAGTTCAAGACCATATTTAAAACGTGCATACTCCGGTCGATGCGGTGTAAACAGCTGCTCACCAAGCTGCGCGAACTGGCTGATCGGTCCCTGGATAGTCTGCGGGAAGAACGAAATGAACAGAGCAAATTTGAACGGATTCTTCTCTGCCTGGATCGTTTCCCGGTAAACATCAATCAGATATCCCGTTGCCTGGAAAGTATAGAAAGAGATACCAAGCGGCAGGAACAGTGTCAGGATTGGCAGCGTTTCTCCGCCAAAAAGCAGATTTAACCCACCTGCCAGGAAATTATAATATTTCAAAAAGCCCAGGATACCAAAGTTTACGATCAGAGTAACGGCCAGTATTGCCACCAACTTTGAATGCATTTTTTTCTTATAGACTTTTTTCTCGTCCTTGCTCCACTCTTTTCTATGAGCTTTTATAGTCGCCTTCTGCTTTTCTGCTAGTTTCTGCAGATAGAGTCCTGCCAGCCAGATTGTGAAAGTCGAGAACAAGATAAAAAACACGTACCGCCAGGCAGCAAAGCAATAGAAAAAGTAGCTGGCTGCCAGAAGTACGGTCCACTGATACTTTTTAACCGGAAACAGATAATACACTGCTACCGTAATACACACGAACAATGCAAACGCAAATGTCGTATAACTCATTGTAGTCTCCCCTTATATGAAAAATTAACGTATCCTTCGAATTATATAAGCGAGCTGTATATTTGTCAAACAGCTCTTTGTTTTATATTAAGCACAAAGCCTTGTTTTAACGATTCTCTCCCACCGTTTGAGAAAGCAGCGTCTCCGCCACCTTCAGATCCTGCGCATAGGTGATCTTGATGTTTGCCGCATCGCCCTGGATCATGTGAACCGGCACTCCACTTAGCACCATGATCTTGCATGCGTCTGTCAGGCGTTCTTTTTCTTCTTCGTTCAGGCACTCATAGCATTCCTTCAGCTGCTTTGCCTTAAAGGTCTGCGGCGTCTGACTCTGGTAAAGATATGCTCTATCCGGGACTTCACAGATCATATCGCCGTCTTTGCTGACCATGATGGTGTCTGTTGCCGGCACGACAGTATTGCAGGCAGTGTATTTTAGCCCGCCCTCGATGTTTTCCTGAATGATCCGCTCTGTTACCAGCGGGCGCACACAGTCATGCGTGACGATGACCGTATCTTCTATGAGATTTCCGGCTTCTTCGATATGACGGATGCCGTTCATAACGGTTTCGTTGCGGGTCGCACCGCCTGCGAGAACACGGATGCGGGAACTACGAACGTCAACTGCTGATCTCTCCGGCCGCGCACTGCTTGCACAACTTCCCGGCAAATATTTCTCGAGCAACTCCTCCGTATATCCGATCCACGCCTCCGGCGTTAAAATCAGGATCTCTTCGAATTCCGCAAACTGCGCAAAGCGCTCTGCCGTATGGATCAGGACAGGCTTTCCTGCAAGCTCCAGGAATTGCTTTGGTTTTTCTGTATTTCCCATGCGGGTGCCTTTGCCGCCCGCAACGAGAAGGGCATAGATTTTGCTCATATTGCTTACTCCTATAAAAAACCCGGAGGCTGCATCCTCCGGGTTTTCTGTTCATAATGGCTTACACACCCTCTGCAAACAGGCGGTCGAGTGCACTGAAGAATGCGCGGATTACGGCCTTGGTGATGTTGGAGCTGTCACCTGCACCGAAGATCACTTTACCGGTGCGGTTGTCACGCAGCTGTACATATGCTGCCGCACGTGCATCGGATCCTTCACTCATGGTATGCTCGGAGTAGTCGAGGATCGTGATGTCCAGATCGACTTTTGTCTTAAGCGCTTTCTTGACAGCATCCAGCGGTCCGTTACCCTGTGACTCTGCATAAACTTCCTGGCCGTTGTGTTTGAAGACCAGCCATGCCATACAGGTCTTTTCGTCGATGTCTTCGACACGGAATTTGAGGAACTCGAACGGATGCGTCTTTGCGATGTACTGGCGTTTGAATTCTGCAAAGATCTCGTCCGGGCTGATCTCTCCGCCCTGTTTTTCGGAAATCTTCTGAATAACAGAGGCGAACTCACCCTGCATCGCTTTCGGAAGCTTGAATCCATACAGGGATTCCATGACAAATGCCACGCCACCCTTGCCGGACTGGCTGTTGATACGGACAACCGGCTCGTACTGACGGCCGATGTCTGCCGGATCGATCGGCAGATACGGAATCTCCCAGAGGCCATTATTTTTCTCTTCCATGGCGTGCATGCCTTTGTTGATCGCATCCTGATGGGATCCGGAGAATGCAGTGAAGACAAGCTGCCCCGCATATGGATGCCGCATGTCGATCTCCATCTTGCAGCAACGCTCGTAAACATCGATGATCTCGTTGATGTTTTCTAAGTGCAGTCCCGGATCGATACCCTGGGAAAACATGTTGTAGGCAACGGTCAGGATATCAACATTACCGGTGCGCTCACCATTTCCAAGGAGGGTTCCCTC
>CADBRG010000297.1 GCA_902797015.1 uncultured Lachnospiraceae bacterium | reverse complement strand
GACAGAGGCCTGCTGGAAGAATCGCAGCTTCGGAGATATCGTTTTACGATGGGACACGAGGCGGCACATGGATTTCTTCACAAGGAATATTTCAGCAGGCTGAAAGAAAAAAGGATTGCGGCAAGGGAGAATGTTTCCCTGATCCCATGTCGCGTCAGTGAAACACCAAATAGTGATCTAAAAAAAGTAGAATGGACAGATTACGATTGGCTTGAGTGGCAGGCGAATACGTTATCTTCCGCCATACTGATGCCAAAGACCATGGTTGAGGTGGCGGTTGCAGATTTAAGAGACAGGGCTATATTTCCGGAAGAATACACATTCCGAGTGGCAAATATATTCAACGTGTCCAAGGAAGCTGCAGATCATCGATTAAAGCAGCTGGGATTATACACGAATCAGTTATGGAAATTCCCAAGTCTTAATAGAATCTGGCATATTCACCAGGAAGCCACCAACAGAGAAATCTAGATTGCAGGAAGACCACCCGTCTGGAGGGAACTGTTGCTAGCAGAAAAGATCTTACCATTTTAGGACAGGCATATGTGCGGAGCAGTATGCTGCCGCACTAGTTTTAACAGAAAAGAATCACGCATAAGCTAACAGGCTTACAATTCTTGTTGAGGGAAACTTAAAATGAAGAATAAGAAATATACGGTTTGTTGTCCGGTATGCGGTTATCCTTTATTCCGCAGCACTGTGATAAACTGTGATATTAAATGTTTTAAATGCAGGGCAGATCTGCAGATCCGGTTAATGGGCGGTGAGCTCAAGATCCGGGAAACGATTGCTGAAGAATTAAAGACGGCTGCCCAATAGGCAGTCAGATCATTTGATAAATATAACTTAATATAGTGAGATTACCGGAGGAATCGTCGGATTTGGCGAATGCAGGAGGAAGAGAAGATCTGCAGGGAATCATCAGTGGCGGCACCGGTTTTCAAGAGTTTGTGATGAACTGAACCTGGCAGAGAACCACTAAGAGTCTGGCAAAACGGAAGCATTATCTAAGGAGATAGTGTGTTCATTTTGCCAGGCTCTTTTTTTGTCACAAACAAATAAGCAAATAAATGATGTGCTTCCGTTTTCCAGCTCGGAAAGGAAAGCACATGAAATTTTATTACGGACTGGAAAAGAAAAAGTTTGACGAGAATTGGGAAATGATTCGAAAGGAGTATCAAGATGCAGGAATGGATGAAGAAAGTATTGAGAAAATGTATGAGTATGATTGGGATGCATTTAAACGAGAACGAGTTTGGTGTAAACATAACCAGTACCTCGACGGAAAATATATAGATATTGATGATAAGTTGCAGGAATCGTCACAAGATTTTAATCCATTATATCGTTATGTCGTTAAGCAACTCTCATATGAATGTTCAGAAAATGATTTCAAGGGAGAAGACGCCTGGATAGAAACGTTGGAGAATAAAAAACTATATGATGCTATTCTGGCGTTAAATAGCGAACAACGACATATTTTGAAACTTCGTGTAATCGATGAACTGACAATGCGTCAAATAGCTGATTTGTACGGAATTGCTATTGGATCATTGGAGGATCGAATCAATGTCATTTTCAAAAAAATAAAAAAATTTATGAATTGACCTTAAAAACGGCAATTCCAAATGCCTATGTACTGAAGGGAGTTATTTCTTCGGAGTTCCTTGACAACTACATAGGCACTCATCAGGCACATCCCTGTACGGGCGGGAATCCGCCAGCCACAGATCGTCACCGCAATGATATCCGTTGGATGGAGCGATACAGTGATCTTTCAAAATGCCGGTCAGCTACCGGCAAGGCGATGAAACGTACAGGCATAATGGTACTTCTGTCCAGCTACAGTCCGAGCGGTAATGAAGCATGACTTCTAAATCCGTCACAGGCAATAGGGACAGCTCCGGGCGATCCCCGGAGGGGTTAGACTCCCATGGAGCCGATTCGCTGTCGGCCGCCTGATGATCTCCCGAAACAAAACGTTTCGGTTCCGGGGTAGTCAGGGACAAATACGGAACAGATTCATAAATTTAAGGACAGGCCGGGAGTATCAATTTCCGGCCTGTTTTACATAAAATGGAGGAAATAAGCTTATGAGAGAAAATTGGATCTACCGAAGGGGTGACATCTATTATGCGAATTTAAACCCATTTGTGGGCTCTGAACAGGGTGGCAAGCGGCCTGTGCTTGTCCTGCAGAACAATGACGGTAATTTTTTCAGTTCAACACTGATCATAGCGCCGTTAACAACCCGTGTTTATAAAAAGCAGGATCTGCCGACACATTATACCATCGAGAAGGCAAAGGGTTTGATGTATCCATCAATCGTTATGCTGGAACAGATCAGGACGATCGACAAGAAGCGAATCATATCTTATCTGGGTAAAGTCAGCAAGGACCAGATGGAAGAGATTGATGATCACATCAGAGTCAGCCTGGATCTCTGGATTCCGGAGACAGTTGATGCTCCTTAATATTTTTGCATTGTTGTGATATATTATGAAAAAGAAGAGATACAAATCGCAGTTTGTGGAGGTATATGGAATGAAAGATTTAGATAAACATACATGCCGCATAGCGCTGGTCCAGGCTGAACCGGTT
>CADBRG010000296.1 GCA_902797015.1 uncultured Lachnospiraceae bacterium | reverse complement strand
TCAAAGGCAGTTTCCTTGCAAAGCTGATTGCCTTTGCCTCAGCTACGCCGACAAGCAGCGCGCCGACCAGGCCTGGCCCATAGGTCACTGCGATCGCATCAATATCGTCAAATGTCATTTTTGCATCGCTCAACGCCTGCCGGATCACCGGATTGATTTTTTCAATATGTTTTCTCGAAGCGATCTCCGGAACGACGCCACCGTAAAGCGTATGCAACGGCACCTGAGACGAGATTACGTTTGAGCGTACATCTCTTCCGTTCACCACCACTGCCGCTGCCGTCTCATCACAGGATGATTCGATCGCGAGAATCTTTATTTCCTTATTATTTAAGTTGTCTTCCAAATGTTTTTCCATCTTCCTGACATCTGCCCTTCATCAAAACAGAAATCTTACCAGTTAGTCTTCTTCAAATACAATCTCGACGGAACGACCGTCTCTTCCCAGAGATGCCGCCGGAAAAATCGAGCACACCTCATCCATATATTGTTCGGGTCGTACCAGCGACGGGCTAAAATGCGTCAGCCAGAGCTCTTTGACCTCTGCCTTCTTTGCCAGACGCGCTGCCTCATAAAATGTCATATGCTTATACTGCTTGGCTTTTGCAAGTTTTTCCTTTTCTGCATACATACCTTCGCAGATAAAAAGATCAGACCCTCGTGCGTTGTCTTCGATCCGCTGCGTCGGGCGGGAATCCGTGCAATACGTCACCTTGATGCCCTTCCGGTCCGGCCCGAGCACCATATCCGGCGTCAGCACGCGACCATCTTCTTCGATCGTCTCGCCATGCTGCAGGCGGTTCCAGAAGCGCTGCGGAATATCCTGTTCCTTCGCACGCTCCACATCAAACCGTCCGATCCGGTCGATCTCAAGTGAATATCCGTAGCAGGGCACATTGTGGTTGACACGAAATGCCTTGATCCGATAACCATTGGTCTCAATCGTCTCCTCCGGTTCTTTTAATTCATGAAAAAGAATCTCAAACGGCAGCTCCGGTGCGATCACGCGCAGGCATTTTACCACATGCTCCAGCCCCCGCGGTCCGATCATTAAGATCGGCTTTTCGCGTTCTGCATTGCCAAGCGTGAGCAAAAGCCCCGGCAGACCACTGATATGATCCGCGTGAAAATGGGTAAAACAGATCACATCGATCGGATGAAAGCTCCATCCCTTTTCCTTGATCGCGATCTGCGTCCCCTCGCCGCAGTCAATCAGAAGATTACTCCCGTTATATCTTGTCATAAGCGATGTCAGCTTCCGGTACGGAAGCGGCATCATACCTGCTGTTCCCAGCAAACAAACATCCAGCATACTAACTCCCTGCTATATCCATCTTCATCAGATGTGCATTTTCCTTCGGATCTTCGTAATATCCCTTCCGGACACCGATCCGTTCAAACCCATACTTCTGATACAATCCGATCGCCGGTGCATTCGATACGCGCACTTCGAGAAATACCTCTTTCACGCCACGATCTGCCGCCTGGTTCAGCATTTCCTGCATCAGGGCATCACCGATCTTTTGTCCTCTGTGATCGGGATCCACAGCAATATTGGAAACATCCGCCTGATCGGCTGCCGCAAATAAAATGCTGTAGCCTAAGATGGCGTCTTTTTCTATCTCAGAAGAATTACCTTCTTCTGCGGTCCCCTCCGCCACCAGCAGAATCTGTTCCGGATAGGTCAACGCCTTTTCAAAACTCTCCGCGCTCCACGGCCGGCTGAAGATCTTATTTTCCAATTCCGCCACCTGCGGCACATCTTCCTGCCGCATCGGACGAATCAGAATATTTTGCATTTCTTTTGTCTCATCGCTCATATCTGATACCTCACCAGGCGATCACTCCGCCTCCGGCTCGATCGACTTGCCCTGCGCGAGGCGCTCACGCTCTGCCTGTGAGAGACGCAGATAATCCGGCTTGTGCTCGTCCGCACTCTCCATCCTGCCTTCCTTTGCATAGACCATGCCGAGCGCCGCAACCGATGCCGCAGACTGCCTGTTCATATGCGCCGGTGCAAAAGAAAACGGCATCTGACAGTTTGCCTTTATATAATTAGAAAAAACAGGAACGCCGTCACCGAGGAAAATGACTTTTTTCCCCCTGGCACATGTGGCCTCTTGCATATCATCTTCGGCGCTTTCACATATTAGATTCAGCTTTGCGATGATCTCGTCGATGCCAACCGCACACTGCTCGATCTTCGTGCACATTTTCATGCCGCCGTTTCCTTTTTTCGGATCATCTTTTTCATAATAATATACACCCGTGTACACCTGGTTGCGACGCGCATCCATCAGCGGACAGACATATGCATCCGTTCCCCAGAGGTTATACGCCAGGCCTTCGAGCGTCGGCACGTGAATCAGCGGCAGGTCTGCAGCCAGTCCCAGCCCCTTTGCCGTCGCCGAACCGATCCGCAGTCCTGTAAAAGACCCCGGTCCGCCCGCAACCGCGATCGCATCCAGATCACTCATCTCGAGCTTTAGCTCTTCCATCAGCTGTGCCAGCATCGGCAGTAGCGTCTGTGAATGCGTTTTCTTATGATTGGTCGTATATTCACCCAAGAGCGTATCGTCCTGCATGATCGCCACACTGGCCACCAGCCCCGAACTGTCTAACGCTAAAATCCGCACGATTTGTTTCCTCCTATGTTTTGTACAGTAATCTTCCTGTAATCAAATCCCTTATCCAGATCTTTTTCAATCTTCACTGCACGATACTTCGCCGGCAGGATCTCCGGGATCAGCTCTGCCCACTCAATGAGCGTCACGCCTTCCCCGTAAAAGCAGTCCTCGTATCCAATCTCATCCATCTCCTCCGGATCCGCGATGCGGTACACATCAAAATGGTAAAGCGGCATCCGCCCCTCTTCATAGACCTGCAGGATCGTAAACGTCGGGCTGTTGACAGGACCTGTAATGCCAAGTCCCTCTGCAATGCCCTGCGCAAATACCGTCTTACCGACACCGAGGTCACCGTCAAGCGTGATCACTTCCCCCGGCTTCGCCTCTTCGGCCATCTGCTTTGCAAATGCAAACGTCTCCTCCGGGGAGTTGGTTTCTATGATTGTATATTCAGACTCATTTGTTTGTTTTGTATTTATCATCAGCTATACTTCTTCCAAAGATTTTTCATTTAACAAAAAATCTAATGCATATATTTTCTTATATCCATTTTCCAGTAGCACAAACGGATCATCATCCATTGTAATCACGATTTTCTTGTAACCGTCATCTATCTTCCGAAAAGAACTTAATTCCTGCTCTCTTTTATCCTGATCGATCATGCTATAGGCAACCTGAATATAATATGTATCCTTATTATTCCTGGCAATAAAATCAATCTCTTTTTCCTGATTTTTCCCTATATCTACTACATAGCCCCGTCTTATCAATTCGAGATAAATAATATTTTCCAGCGCATGCGTTACTTCTATTTGCCTGTAATTCATGTGCGCATTTCGAAGTCCCATATCTGAAATATAATATTTGTTAAGTGTTTTCAGATATGCCTTTCCTTTTATATCATATCTATAGACTTTATAAAACAAAAAAGACTCACATAAATATGTCAGATAATTACCAATCGTATCCGGCGTAACCGTTTTATATCCACTGCTCTTTAAAGTATCCGAAATCTTCTTTGCACTTACATATGATCCTATGTTGGAACAAAGCAGATCATATACTGCATTAAACATAGCCGGATTTCTCAGACGATATCGGTCTACAATATCCTTTGTAGCAACAGTGGACTCTAACATCTGCAGGTACTCTGTTTTCCCCTGCTCATCACTTTCTGTGACAGCATATGGGAATCCACCATATTTCAAATATTGATTTAGCGCTTGACGCCTGTCTCCGCCAACATAAGAATAGTACTCCGCAAAAGACAAGGGAAAGACTTTGATCTCTATACTTCTTCCACGTAGTGCTGTTGATATATCTCCGGAAAGCATCCTGGAATTTGATCCCGTAACATACACATCACAATTGCTGTTCTTCAAACTGTTCAGGATATCTTCAAAGTTTTCTACATACTGAATCTCATCTATCAAAACGTAATATCGTTTTTCATCTACTCTCAGATGACTGATGTGAGAATAAAGCTGACTACTGTCACGAAGATGCTTGTTCTCCTCATTTTCCAGATTCACTCTGATGATATGGTTTTCTTCTATTCCATTTTCCATTAAGTACTGATAAAAAATATCGAAAAGCAACACAGACTTACCACATCGTCTGACACCGGTAATCACTTTGATCAAATCTTTATCTTTATACCTTTTCAGTTTTTCAAGATATGACGGTCTTTCTATCATCACTTGCTTCCTCCCAGCCTCATTCTACTCGAAAAACTTTTTATTTTCAACTTTTTTTCGAGTATACGAGGTGTGAGATACACTTTCCTATCAAATTCTTTCTAGTGTAACACAATATTGAGTTTTTTTCACCTGCGTGATATGATAGCCGAAAATGACTGATTCGCAGCAGCATAAAAAGACTGATATGCGACAGCTACAGATTATATATAAGGAGGCTTTTATGCCATACGATCCATATCAAAACAATGACCCGAACAATCGGTTCGGCCAGGATCCGAATGATCCATTCAATCGGAACCGGAACAACAATAACAACAATAACAATGACTGGAATCCCATGCAGCAGGGCGCACCGCGCACTCCGCAACAGCAGTTTGCGATGGCATCCATTACGCTTGCGATTCTGGGGCTGGTTACATTTTTCCTGCTCGTTACGCCAATCTGCTTCGGCGCACTTGCGATCATTTTCGCACTGCTCTCTCGCGGAAAAGAGAAACGCTGCGCGCGTCCGGCTTCAATCGCCATTCCGCTTGGAACAGCTGCGATCATCTTAGGCGTCGGCCTGTTTGCGATCGGTCTTTTCACGATCATCACGCAGTTTGGCAGCTTTGAAAACTATATCACGCTCATCGAGCAGCAGGTCATGAGCATGGAAAGCGGCACCGCAGGTACGCTCGACATGAGTCAGTTCATGCAGAACTTCGGAGGGCAATAACATGAAACAAAATATCTCAGAAATCAAGGGCCTTTCCCGCGAAAATCTGCTTGGAAAATACCCACTTCCGATTGGCATTTACCTGCTTACAATCCTCGTCGTTTCCCTGATCAGCTCGCCTTTTCGGAC
>CADBRG010000295.1 GCA_902797015.1 uncultured Lachnospiraceae bacterium | reverse complement strand
TCGTCATTCATAAAAAGAATCCTTTCTTTTTTAAAAAGCATGTGACACTGGCTGACTTCAAAGACAGTACGTTTCTTTCTTACCGGCCGATGGAGATCGCACCGGAGGATGATTTCCTGATTCAGATCTGTGCAGAGTTTGGATTTACGCCGAAGATCGCGGCACATATTGAGAGCTTCGATGAGTTTATGTTCCGCATGGAGATGGGGGAAGGTGTTTCTCTGATCTTTGAGGAGGCAGAAGTAACATCAAATAGCAATCTGCGCTTCATCCCGATCGAAGAGGATGTTCCGCACAAATACCTGCCGATGCAGCTGACAAGGAAAGCGAAGAATGATTCGCCGCTGCTCGAAGACCTGTTTGTATTTGCCAAGAAGTATTCCAATCTTCATGTAAAGAGAGATTTTTAAGGATTGTGTAATTTCTACAAAGTATAGTGCGTATACACTTGTACTTTTAGACGAAAGCGAAGTGAAATCCGAGAAAATTTCAAAAAGGACTTGCGTGTATTATTAGAATACACCGTATAATCACAACCATAAAGGAAATGTATGTCATTTTCTTTGTGGTTGTTTTTTTATAGTCTGTACGGTTGAACACATCCTCTACTCGTTTTTGACGGTACGGATTATAAGAATACGAGACAGTGAATGAGGAAACAAAAAGGAGGTTATGCCATATGAAAGGCGAAATTCGTTTGACAAACTCCAGTACCGGCGGTCCGGTGTTCGTTTATGTTAAGGACGGCAAAATCGTTCGTTTAACACCGATGGACCTTGATGAGACAGATCCGGAAGGCTGGACAATCGAAGCACACGGCAGGACATTTACCCCGCCGAGAAAGACTACGATCCAGATGTATACCGCTGGTCAGAAATCCATGGTATATTCAGACCGTCGTCTGCTTTATCCGATGAAGCGTGTAGACTTCGATCCGAACGGAGAGAGAAACATTCAGAACCGTGGTATTTCCGGTTATGAGAGAATCAGCTGGGAAGAGGCTGCGGACATCATCGTTAGCGAAGTTAACAGAATTAAGAGAGAAGTTGGACCGGGTGGTATCTTGTCCACACCGTCATCTCACCATCTGTGGGGTAACGTAGGTTACCGTCATTCTACATATTTCCGTTTCATGAACCTGATGGGATTCACTTATGCGGATCACAACCCGGATTCATGGGAAGGCTGGCACTGGGGTGCTATGCATATGTGGGGCTTCTCCTGGAGACTTGGAAATCCGGAGCAGTACAACCTGTTAGAGGACTGCCTGCAGAATTCTGAGTTGATCGTATTCTGGTCATCCGATCCGGAAGTTAACAACGGTATCTATGGTGGTTTTGAGTCCCATATCCGTCGTCGTTGGATGGACGAGCTGGGTATCAAGATGGTATTCATCGATCCGTTCTACAATCATTCCGCAAATATGTGGGGTATGAAGTGGCTCTCACCGAAAGTTGGTACAGACCACGCTATTTCCTTCGCGATCGCTTATACATGGCTGACAGAAGGAACCTATGACAAAGAGTACGTTGCAGATCATGCATACGGATTCGAAGAGTGGGCTGAGTACGTTCTTGGTAATGGCGAGGACGGCATCCCGAAGACCTGCGAGTGGGCAGAAGCTGAGTCCGGTGTTCCGGCTTGCGAGATCCGCGCACTGGCACGTGAATGGGCTAAGAGAAAAACACAGCTGGCAGCCGGCGGTCTTGGCGGCTGGGGTGGCGCTTGCCGTGCAACCCATGGTATTGAGTGGACTCGTGGTATGATCGCTCTTGCAACCATGCAGGGCCTTGGAAAACCGGGTTCAAACATGTACTCCACCACACAGGGTGTTCCGACTGACCACAACTTCTTCTTCCCGGGTTATGCAGACGGCGGTATCTCCGGTGACTGCTCCAACTCAGCTGCAGGCTTCAAGTTTGCTTGGAGAATGTTCGATGGTAAGACCACATTCCCGGCTCCGGTTAAGATGAACTGGGAAGCTGGACAGCATATTCCGCGTCTGAAGATTCCGGAGTGCCTGATGAACGGTAAGTTCGAATGGTATGGCAAGGGCTTCTGCGGTGCTACAATCGAAGCACAGATGCATCCGTATCAGTATCCGGCTCCGGGTTATGGCAGCATCAAGATGTACTGGAAGTACGGCGGACCGCACATCGGTACCATGACCGCTACAAACCGTTACGCTAAGATGTACCATTCCGAGACACTGGAATTCGTTCTGTCACAGTCAATCTGGAATGAAGGCGAGGTAATGTTCGCTGACGTTATCATTCCGGCTTGTACAAACTATGAGAGATGGGATATCTCCGAGTTTGGTAACTGCTCCGGTTATATTCCGGACAACTTTGCACAGACCAACTTCCGTGTAATTTCCTTCCAGCAGAAATGTATCGAGCCGCTTGGCGAGTCCAAGTCTGACTACGATATCTACGCATATCTGTCAAAGAAATTCGGTATCTATGATATCTTTACAGAAGGCAAAGACGAGATGGCATGGATCGAGCAGTACTACAATGCTACAGACTGCCCGACTCTGATGAGCTTCGAAGACTTCTGCAAGAAGGGATATCTGGTTGTACCGTACAATCCGGAAGGTGTTCCGAAGACAGCATTCCGCTGGTTCGCAGAGAACCGCGTACGCGATACACCGGACTGGGGTCCGGCTCCGAACCAGACAGTCGGCCTGAAGGGTCTGCAGACCACGACAGGAAAGATCGAGTTTATCTCCACTTCTCTGTCCCGTTTCGAAGCACAGGGCTTCGTAGACGAGTATCGTCCGGCAATGCACAAATATGTACCGGCTTGGGAGAGCTGGCATGCTGAAGTAGCTAAGAAATACCCGCTTGGAATGCTTTCACCGCATCCGAGATTCTCATTCCACACCATGGGTGATGCAAAAGACTCCTTCATGCTTGACATCAAGGATCACCGTGTTCTGGTTGATGGATGGTACTACTGGATTATCCGTATGAACACTGTCGATGCAGAAGCTCGTGGAATCAAAGATGGCGATCTGGTACGTGCTTACAACGACAGAGGTTCTGTCATCCTGTGTGCTCAGGTTGGTGAGCGTGTACAGCCTGGTACTGTACACTCCTATGAGTCCTGTGCAGAGTACGCACCGCTTGGTAAACCGGGTCACTCCGCTGACCGCGGCGGTTGTGTAAATATCCTTACACCGGACCGCTACATGTCCAAGTACGCTTGTGGTATGGCACCGAACAGCGCGCAGATCGAAGTTGAGAAGTGGGACGGCGGTATCTACGAGATCTACTAAAAAGCGTCTCGTACGTACAGAGTGAAAGGAGATAATGTAATGAAACAGTGGTATATAACAATGGATGTCAGATGGTGCCATGACTGTAATAACTGCTTCATGGGCTGCAAGGACGAGCACGTAGGCAATGAATGGCCGGGATATACCGGCAGTCAGCCACGTCATGGACACCGTTGGGTGAACGTTCTCAGAAGAGAGCGTGGACGTTATGCACGTAATGATTATCGTTACCTGACATTAATGTGTCAGCATTGTGAAAATCCGGCATGCGAAGCAGCAGGCAATGGCGCTGTATATCGCAGAGAAGACGGTATCGTTATGATCGATCCGGAAAAGGCAAAAGGCAACAGAGCTTTAGTAGATGCTTGCCCGTATGGCACAATCTACTACAACGAAGAGCTGGATGTTCCGCAGAAATGTACAATGTGTGCTCATCTGCTGGATGATCCGGACTGGACACCGGGCCTTCCGCGTTGCGTACACAACTGCCCGACAGAGTGCCTGAAAGCATATCATGTAGAGCCGGAAGAGATGGCTAAGATCATCGAAGAAGAAGGTCTTGAAGTATATCATCCGGAATACGGCACAAACCCGCACGTATTCTATAAGAACCTCGGCATGTTCACAAAGAACTTTGCATGGGGCGGTATCCTGATCGGCGGCGACTGCTTCGAAGGCGGTAAAGTTGATCTGGTACAGGATGGCAAGGTGATCGCAAGCCAGGAGACCAACTTCTTTGGCGATTACAGATTTGACAAGCTGGATGATGGTAAATACACCATCAACATCGAAGCAGGCGGATTCACAAAATCCTTCGATATCGAGATTGCCGGCAAGTCACTGAACCTGGATTATCTGGATATGGACAAATAATCAGCTTTGCCTGATTGTTTTCAAACAGAATAATTTTCTAGGTTGATGACAGTTATGACAGAGCTCCCATTGGGTTATCCCGTGGGAGCTCTGCTTATCTAAGAGAGAATTAGCATAGCCTAATCTATAGAAAATACATATGGTATACCGTCCGGAATACGCTTATTCAGAATGTGAATCATTGTATTACAACAAGGATAAGATATGTGTGTTTTCATATATTATAATAAGTATATGAAAATCTAGTTTTTGAACTTTTGGGGTTGAATGAAAGGAGGAAGGAATGGGTAATTTGGTGAAAAAAACCCAGATGACCACCGGTGGACCGGTCTTCGTGTACGTAGACGAAGAGGAGGACAAGATCGTCCGAATCACACCGATGGACCTGGACGAGGATGATGCAGCATCATACTCGATCGAAGCACGAGGCAGAACATTTACACCGCCGCGTAAGACAACTTATACGCCGGTAACCGCGCAGTTCAAATCCATGATCTATTCGGACCGCAGAAATCTGTATCCGATGAAGCGTGTGGACTTTGATCCGAACGGTGAGCGTAACGAGGAAAACCGTGGTATTTCCGGTTATGAGCGTATCAGCTGGGATGAGGCACTTGATATCGTATGTAACGAGATCCGCCGCATCAAGAGAGAGTTTGGACCGGGCGCAATGATCATTGAGCCGAGTTCACATCATCTCTGGGGAACCGTCGGATATCGTCACTCTACACTGTTCCGTTTCATGAATGCTGTTGGTATGACCTATGCAGATCATAACCCGGATTCATGGGAAGGCTGGCACTGGGGTGCTACCCATATGTACGGATTCTCAGCTCGTCTGGGTAACCCGGAGCAGACAGACCTGTTAGAGGACTGCCTTGAGAACTGTGAAATGATGGTATTCTGGTCATCCGATCCGGAGACCAACAATGGTATTTACGGTGCTTTCGAGAGTACGATCCGTCGTAGATGGCTCAAAGAGCTGGGCGTAAAGATGGTATTCATCGATCCGTATTACAACCACACCAATGGTCTGTGGGGCGGCAAATGGTTCTCTCCGCAGCTTGGTACGGATGCAGCTCTGGCACTGGGTATTGCTTATACATGGCTGACAGAAGGCACCTATGACAAAGAGTATGTTGAGACACATACCTTTGGATTCGAAGAGTGGACCAAGTATGTACTCGGTATCACAGACGGCATTCCGAAGACCACTGAGTGGGCTGAGAAAGAATGTAAGATCCCGGCTCGTGACATCCGCGCACTGGCTCGTGAGTGGGCAAAACATAAAACCATGCTCGCTGCCGGCGGTCTTGGCGGATGGGGCGGCTGCTGCCGTTCACCGATCGGTATGGACTGGGCACGTATGATGGTAGCTCTGATCACAATGCAGGGTATGGGTAAACCGGGTATCAACATCTACTCCACCACGCAGGGTGTTCCGGTAGATTCTGATTTCTACTTCCCGGGTTATGCTGACGGCGGTATCTGCGGTGACGCACAGAACTCCGCAGCAGGCGCTGTTCTGGCTTACAGAATGTTTAACGGCGTAGATTCCAGACCGCTTGTATCACACTTGAGTACGGCAGCAGGTGTTCATATGAACCGTATGCGTCTGCCGGAGTGTATCTTAAATGACAAGACAGAATGGTGGGGCCGTGGTTTCGTAGGTGATTCCATGGAGCAGCAGTTCCATCATTATGAGTATCCGGCTCCGGGCTTCTCCCGCTGCCAGCTGCTGTACAAGTATGGCGGCCCGCACATCGGAACGATGGGACAGGGCGACCGTTATGCAAGAATGTACCGCACCAAGAGACTTCCGTTCGTAGTAAGCCAGTCCATCTGGTTTGAGGGCGAGGTTCCGTTTGCGGACATCATTCTTCCGGCTTGTACCAACTTTGAGCGCTGGGATATCGGTGAGTGGGCTTCCAACTCCGGTTACAATCCGGATTCCCATAACCAGGCAAACCACCGTGTGATCACACTGCAGAAGAAGTGCATCGAGCCGCTTGGCGAGTCCATGTCTGACTACGAGATCTTCAATGCGATCTGTGAGCGTCTGCACATTGGCGATGTCTTCTCTGAAGGCAAGACAGAGCTCGGATGGGCGAAGCAGATGTTCTATGCATCTGATCTTCCGAAGGTTGTTACCTGGGAGAAGTTCTTCGAGAAGGGTTATTTCATCGTACCGAACGACGACAGAGCACCGGCTGCACCGGCACTTCGCTGGTTCGCAGAGGATCGTCCGCAGGATACCAGAGGATGGATCTCCAGATTCCGTCCGGCTGATCTGGTTGACATGAAGGGTCTGCAGACACAGTCCGGTAAGGTTGAGTTCGTATCGAACTCCCTGAAGCGTTTCGGTCACTATGACACAGATGACAAAGAGAGACCTTTGATGCCGATGTACATCCCGTCATGGGAAGGCCATCATACACCTCGGTTCCAGAAATATCCGCTTGCGGTTCTTTCACCGCATCCGCGTTTCTCCTTCCATACACAGGGTGATGGTAAGGATTCGTTCGTAAACGATATTGAGGACCATCGTGTAGAAGTGGATGGATTCAAATACTGGATCCTCCGTATGAATCCGAAGGATGCAGAGCCGCGTGGCATCAAGAACCATGATCTGATCAAAGCTTACAATGAGCGTGGTGCTGTTATCTTCGCAGCACAGGTAACAGAGCGTGTACCGCAGGGTACCTGCCACTGCTATGAGTCCTGTGCAGAATACAAACCGCTGGGTGACCCGGGTCACGCAGTAGACCGTGGCGGATGTATCAACATCCTGACCCCGGCACGTTTCCTGTCCAAATATGCGACCGGTATGGCTACAGAGCACTGCCTGGTTGAGATCGAGAAATGGGATCGTAAGGAACTTGAAGGTTACGAATTCAAACCGCTCGATAAGAACCATGGTGGCGCTGAGGAGAAAGAATCCTGGAACGCACCGGTTAATGTACCGGTAGGCGCAACCCGCGCTTCAGGCCAATTCTACAAAGATCCGAACTGCAGAGAGATGGTTTGGACTGAGAAGGCTTGGAAGTTCTCCGGTCATGATTGGAAAGGAGGAAAGTTAGATGAGTAAACAAAAATATCTGGTTCATGATCTTGCTTTCTGCTTCGACTGCAACAACTGCTTTATGGCTTGTAAAGACGAGCATGTTGGAAATGACTGGCAGCCTTATACAGCTCCGCAGCCACGCCACGGACATCGTTGGGTGAGACTTCTTCGTACCGTTCGTGGACAGGCTCCGCGTATCGATGTTGGCTATCTTGCATTAATGTGCCAGCATTGCGAAAAATGTGCGATGGTAGACGCCGGATTTGCGACACGCAGAGAAGATGGCATCGTTCTGATCGATCAGGCAAAAGCAAAAGGTCATAGAGAGATTCTTGATATGTGCCCGTATGGCGGTATTTACTGGAACGATGAGATTGACGCACCTCAGAAATGTACGATGTGCGCGCACATCATCGACAGTGGTGTAGAACCGTACATCCCGCGTTGTGCACACAGCTGCCCGACAGAGGCTCTGAAGTTCTATGATATCGAGCCGGAAGAGATGGCTAAGATCGTAGAGGAAGAAGGTCTGGAAGTATTCCATCCGGAGTACAACACCAACCCGCACGTATTCTACAAGAATCTGTATCGCTACACCAAGAACTTCATCACAGGCGCGATCGTAGACAAAGCTTCTGATGACTGCAAGGAAGGCGCACAGGTTACACTTACAGGTGAAGGCGTGAATGAGACACAGACCACCGATTACTTCGGCGAGTTCAAGTTCGACAAGCTGGATCCGGGTACCTACACCATTTCCGTAGCAGGTGCAGATGATGTTACCGTTACCATCAAGGAATCTCAGAATATCGGGGAAATCTTTGTAGACTAATGGTATTGTAAATTCTTTGCCTAATACAGGAACCCGCCGGGGGACAAATCCTCCGGCGGGTTTTTTGCTGTGCGCCCGGTGTAGCACATTTGTCGGAGGATTAACCTGCTGTTCCTGCATTCCAGGTAGAAAAAAACATTATACTTAAAATATATCTACTTATACGGCGCCAAAAACGCTGAGATTGAGCAAGTGAAGTAGCAAAATATAGATTAATAGCTATTTATCTACTGAATCACTGTGACCTATGTTATACTGTAGGCGATTAATTAGAAACCAAAAACATGAGTGGATATGCATGAATAGGATAATATGGAAGAAATCCGCAACACACAAATGGAAGAAATCTGGGAAAATGCGATCCTGGTCGGTCTGCAGACCGATCAAAAGGACGACGTCTTTGAACGCATGATGGATGAGCTGGAGCAGCTTGCAGAAGCGTGTCACATCTACACAGTTGCCATGTTCACACAGCGTACGAAAAATCCGGTGCATGCGACCTATATCGGCAGCGGAAAGGTGGCTGAAGTTGCACAGGCTGTGCAGGAATTAGAAGCAACGTATGTCATCTTTGACCAGACGCTTTCGCCGATGCAGTTTCGGAATCTGAATCAGGAGCTTGGCGTGGAGGTGATGGACCGGACGGGCCTGATCCTTAGAATCTTTGCGGAGCAGGCGCGCACACGCGAGGCAAGACTTCAGGTGGAGCATGCGCAGCTGCAATACATCATGCCGCGTCTGGCAGGTATGTGGACACATCTTGGCAGGCAGGCGGGATCGAGCGGCAGCATGTCGAACCGCGGTATCGGTGAGACACAGTTAGAGCTTGACCGTCGTCATATCGAACGACGTATGGCGGAGCTTGAAAAAGAGCTCAAAGTCATTGCCAGAGAACGGACGACACAGCGTGAGAAACGTCTGAAAGCCGGAATTCCCCGTGTGTCTCTGGTTGGATATACCAATGCCGGAAAGTCGACCATCATGAATCGTCTGCTGGCGCTGAATGAGAATCCTGTTGAGGAAAAGAAGGTATTAGAGCAGGATAAGCTTTTTGCAACACTTGATACAACGGTGCGGAAGATTCAGCCCAAGGGGGAACGACCGATCCTGCTTTCGGATACGGTTGGATTTATCGACGAACTGCCGACTTCACTGGTAAAGGCATTTCGTTCCACATTAGAAGAAGTAAAATATGCAGACCTTCTGATACAGGTCGTTGATTATTCGGATTCGGATTACCGTGCGTGTATGAGGGTGACGGAAGAGACGCTGCGGGAGATTGGTGCAGCAGGTATCCCGATGATCTGTGTCTTTAATAAAGCAGATCTGGTACATCATCTGGAATTTGAGATCCCCGCGGTACGCAATGATAATATTTTTATCAGCGCAGGAAACGAAATCGGGATTGCAGAGTTGTGGGATCTGATCGCGCAAAAGCTGCGGGAAGGAAAGCAGGAATGCACATTTTTAATTCCTTACGATAAAGGAAATGTGCTGCATCACTTACAGGAGACGGCAGAAGTCCTGGAGACAGATTACCGGGCAGAAGGGACGCTTGTTAAGGTGCGCTGCAATGACGAAGTGAAGAATCGGTATGACGGATTCCTGAAATATTAATAAAGGAAACCGGAGGGTAAGTCCCTCCGGTCAATGATAATTCCTTATTCCAGCATTCCCGCAAGACCGATCGCGCCCTTGCCGCCGTGGCAGGAAATGACGCATCCGGTCATGACATATTCATAACTATGAAAACCCAGGCGCGTGGCATTTTCTGCCATGCGCTTTAATACTTCTTCCGAAAGCCCCTTTCCATACATTAGGTATAGGCAGTCTTTTCGAAGCTTATATTTTTTCATGAAATCATCCATAAATTTGTCGACCCAGCGTTTCATGGGACCGTGATATTTTTTGGTTGCGATCAGTTTGCCATCGACCATTTCGATCAGTGGCTTCAGGCTCAGAAGAGTAGCGCCCAGGTATTCCGCATTCGAAACTCTGCCGCCGGCCTTTAAGTAATCCAGTTTGTTGGGGACAAAGTGACATACTGCCTTATCCGCCAGTGCCTGCAGTTCATCTGCGAGTGCCTGATAGTCTGTGACGGTATCTTTTACTTCCTGTACATGTTTCCAGCAGGCAACCATATGTGCCGTGCATCCGCCGGATACCTGTTTGGTATCGATGATATAGATATCCTCAAAATCTTTTACGGCGATCATCGCTGCCTGATGGGTAGAGGATGCCAGACTGCTGTAGGTAAAATGCATGATCACACAGCCCGGATGCTCTGTCTGCAGTTTTTTCCAGAAATCCTGATATTCGGCAACGTTGACTGCGGAGGTTGACGGAACCTTTCCGGTTTTTTCAAAATGCTCAAATACCATGTCGACGGGAATCGTACCGTCAGCATAATCCACATCATTGATGATCACATGCATCGGAACAACGTGAAAATCATGACGTTCTACAAGGTTCTCGGGAAGGTCAGAGCCACTTTCCGTGCTGATGATAATCTCTCGCATAAGGTTATCCTTTCGTGCTAAATGATAAGATACAATCTTTGGATAAATATAGATCATTTTTATTGTACAGGAATATGTATGTACATGCTAATAAAAAATATGTAAAGGCATTCGGAATACATATTTGTCACTTCTGCATAACTACTGGACAAATTGGAATAACTGTGGTATTCCAATTTGTAATAAAATATAAGAGGTTCTGAAAGAACAAGTAGTGGTTCGTGAAGAGGAGAGGCAATATGAAAAAGATTGTAATGTTTAACGGAAGTCCGAGATTTGATGGAAATAATTCAACCATTTTAAATATGATCGAGCGGGGTGCAAAGGAGCATTATGCGCAGGTGAAACGCTATACATTATTTAAAATGCGTGCATCCGCATGTATGGGATGCTTCGGCTGCCGCATCAATGATGGCAAATGCTCCATTACAGATGAACTGACCAAGGCGATCGAAGATCTGAAGGATGCAGATGCGATCGTTGTGGCATCTCCGATCTACTTTATGCAGATCAACGGTATGGTGAAGAATATGTACGATCGTTTCTTCCCGCTGATGAACAATGACGGAACACCGCGTTATGGTGCGAAAAAGATTGTAACAGTATATACACAGGAAATGGATGATCCGCATATGCATGATTCTTACTTTGATTTCCTGGCAGGAACCCTGTTCCCGTCCTTTGGATTACAGGAAGTACATAGAATGGTTTGTATGAATGCAAACAATCCGGAGACGGCGGAGAATAATGAAGAGCTGAAGCGTGAAGCGTATGAAGTTGGCCGCAGACTGGCAGCAGAGGATTAAAAATGAGTACTTCGAAAAGCAAATCGATTGAAAACCTGCAGACGACAAAAGAAGAGATGCTCTATGAGCAGATCAAACAGGATATCCTGAAAAATGAATTTCCGCCGGGGACGGTCCTGGTAGAGAGAAAGCTGACAGAGCGTTACGGTGTCAGCAGATCGCCGGTTCGGTATGCGCTGCGCCAGCTTGTAAAAGACGGCCTGCTTTCCGGAGAACCGGGTAAGGGCATCATCGTTCCGGAGTATACATTGGAAGATATTCTGGAAGTGTATGATCTTTTGGAAGTCCTTCAGGTATATGCTCTGCAGGTGTCGTTAAAAAACTATGGCGACATCGCCGATCAGGAGCTTGAGCATATCATCCAGGAGACGCTGGATCTCTCGGAAGGGAAAAGCTATGAAGAGCGAATGGAATGGGATATCCGGTTCCATGAGTATATTATCCGCCGCGTCAATAATAAGCGCCTGACACACATTTTTGAAATGCTGGTAAATCAGAAGAGACGGTTTGATGTTACGTCCTTTGGTGATCAGGATCACAGCGCAAAGAGTGATGCGCAGCATGTGAAGATGTTTGAAGCGATCAAGTCAAGAGATCTGGATGCAGCGATTGCCGCACTCAGGGAGCATGAGCAGTATATCAAGCAATATTACATCGAAAAGCTTGTAATCGGAAGATATAACCTTTAAGGATCATATCAGAATAACGGCAGGGATCGGTAAAGAGGGGGACTGATTCCTGCCATTATTTTTGCAAAAATGAACGCATTACAGGATGTATAGAAAGAGGTCAAAAAATGAGCGAAAAATCACTTTTGCTGCAACAGGAATATCCGATCGGGGATCAGACAGTTGTTTTCTCGTTGTACCGGGAGGAGGGACCGGAGGAGATTGCCGTAACATTAACCTATCAGTTCCGGATGCCGGGCGCAGAAGAAGTGCCCTGCAAACGCTTTCATTATCCGGCATGCGCAGAGCGGTATGAAAGTCCGTACTTAAGCTGGTACAATCTGATCTGCTGCAGCAATAATTACGGACCGATCCCGGTCGTGTCTTATCTCAATTATTCAGTTCAGAACGGCAAAAAGATCGCTGCAACGATCTATCCGGATACAGCAGAGGAATATATGCAGATCATCGGAGCGACGACAGAAGGATATTATTGCTTTCCATTCAATACACAGGAATATCAGTATATGCTGTATCTGAGTAAAAAGGGAACGCTGGCGGATTATTTTGATCTGGAGGAGATCCTTTCTGTTTATCAGGAGAGCGGATTAGATCTGGACCGTGAAAAAATGCAGGATCTGTTTTCTAAGGAGCTTTCCTGGTTTGGAAATCCGAAAGAATGTCCGATTGAGATCCATAATTGTCTCGGCAATGAGGAACTGGCAGCGGTCGGGCTCCTGTTTGGATATCCTGTCGAGAGCACAGTCGCATTATTGCACCGAACAATCGACATGTTTGAGGATGCGTGATAGAATAAACATAATCATATTGATATGTAAGGGGTTGCATTTTATGGAAGAAAAATTTTTATCACCGCAGGAAGTTGCAGATATGCTGCAGCTCAAAAAAACAACAGTTTATGAGATGATCAAGCGTGGCGAACTGCGTGCGACCAAAATGGGCAAACAGTTTCGGATCGCACATCGGGATCTGATGGATTATATGGGCGTGCCGGCTGCGGGCGACACACCGGATAAGATCATTATCTGTGGTCAGGATGTGTTGCTGGATTCCCTCTGTGCATTATTCAATAATGATGAGGGCACAAAAATGACAGCGTTCCGGTCACCGATGGGAAGCTATCGGGGGTTGTATGAGATGTATCATAATGACAACTGTGTGGCGACCTGTCATTTGTGGGATTCGGAAACGGATACCTATAATCTGCCCTATGTGACACGGATGCTGCCGGGAGAGCGACTTGCCGTATATCATCTGTACCGGCGCTGGCAGGGGTTCTATGTACAGAAGGGAAATCCCAAAAACATCAAAGATTTTACTGATCTGACCAGAAATGATGTGCGTATGATCAACCGGGACAGAGGCAGCGGGATCCGCGTATTTGTTGACGAAATGTGTAAAAAGCTGGACATTGATACACGAAAAATCTATGGGTACAATGACGAAGCTTCCTCACATTTTATAGCTGCGACAGCAGTGGCAAGACAAAGCGCAGACGTTGCACTGGGAACAGAGAAGTTCAGCCGGATGGTGGAAGGGATCGATTTCATTCCATTGAAGCAGGAAAGCTATGATATTGTGTTCCGGGAAAATGATCTGGATAAAGAGGAATTCCGCAAGCTTTTATACATTATCCAGTCAGAGGAATTCCGTAAAGAGGCGGAAGCAGTCGAAGGGTATGATACAGAAGGTCTGGGAGAGAGGATTCTTTAAATGACAGTTGACAGGAAATGATGTCAATGATATTATGTTAGAGACAACTAACCAAGTATACCGCCGTAATGCGGCGGTTTTGTTTGGGGCATGAGTTAGATACAACTAATATTAATAAGGAGAGACGAACCATTGCCTGATCAATATATCATACGACATTGTGCACCAACACTTGCCGGGATTAAAACGGGAAATCTGTTTTCGGTCCAAAAAGAGCCCGGAGAAGATTATATAGAAGCGATCAGACGGTTGAATAAGATTCTCGTGCGAAAAGCGCAGGTGCAGTCCTGAAGGCTGACTGTGTGATGGCAAACGAGTATCCGCAGGATGATGACATCAAAGCCTGCGAGGTTTTGGGTGCAGCATTAGCATAGAAAACGGACAGAAAAACAGCTTTTGAACGCCGATGGTATACCGGTAGGTACGCCATCGGCATTTTTTGGATACATATATTTGAATACACTAATTTTATTTGTGAATAAATGAAATTATTGAATGAATAACCACTGGTATTTGGAAGTGATATAGTTGTATACGTAAAGAGATGGTTGACCGGGAGAGTCGTAAAAACCGGCTTTTGAAACCAGAAAATTATGAGGAGGAGAACAATGAAAAAAAGATTGGCAAAAATCACAGCAGTTGGTTTGATCGCTGTCATGGCAGTTGGACTGGCAGCATGCGGCAGCAGCAATGGCGGCGGCGAAGCAGCAGGCAGCGCAGGCGGTGAAGCAGCAGCTCCGACATCCGATGTTGAAGTTGGTATCGTTGTTAAGACAGCATCCAACGCACACTTCCAGGATATTTCCTACGGTGCAGTTCTGGCAGGAAAAGATCTGGGCATCAACGTTCGTGTAGACAATACGAACACAGAGGCTGAAGTAGAACAGCAGGTTACCAAATGCGAAGATATGATCAATGCAGGCGTTGACGCACTGATCCTGACAGCAGATGATTCTGACGGTGTAAGCGCAGCAGTTAACGCAGCACACGATGCAGGCATCCCGTTCATCACAGTTGATACAGGTATTACAAACGTTTGGGATGCAGACGTAGCTGAATATCTTCCGACCTTCATCGGTGTAGATCATGAGAAGATGGCATATGACCTGGCAATGAACGTCATCGATAAGATTGGCGGCAGCGGAAACATCGTAGTCCTTCGTGGTGTAGATGCAGCAACTTCTTCTAATGAACGTACAGCAGGTTTCAAACGTGCGATCGAAGAGAGCGGATGCACACTGGCAGCTGAGAATACAGCAAAATATGATCAGGATACAGCAGTTCAGGTTATGTCTGATATCCTTCAGACCACAAAAGACGTTGACGCAGTTCTGTGCTGCAACGATCTGATGGCAGTTGGAGCTGTAACAGCCCTTGAAGAGAATGGTTTAACAGTTGGCGGAGATGACGGTGTAGTTGTAGCAGGTATCGATGGTAACCTGATCGCACTGCAGTCGATCGCAGAAGGCAAGATCTACGGTTCTGCTTATGACTGGTCTATCCTGCAGGGTTACTATGCAGTACAGCAGGCATATGCAATGATCAATGGCGAAGCACTTGATACCAAGGGCATCGTACAGAATGATGACGGCACATATACCACGATCACACCGGATACCATCATCACAGCTGAGAACGTAGATGAGTATCTGCCGCACGGCGAAGAGCTGGATCAGTGGAGCATGGGCAGCCCGATCGAGACAGTTTCCGATTACATGAGAACATTTGTTGAGAACGGAATGGCAATGTAAGGGAAACGCGTATCCTTAACTTGTAGCGAACGAACATAATAGTGATCCCTGCCGCGGGCGACCGCGACAGGGATTCCTGCGGATAATAAGAGAAATGGTCCTGCTAAGGGATCAGAGAGGCAGCTGGATATGGAAAACAAAAAAGCAGCCGGAAAAAAAGAAATACTGGTCATGAAAAACATCTCTAAGACGTTTGGCGGAACCAAGGTATTGGATAATGTTGAATTTCATGCATATGCGGGTGAAGTGCATGCGCTGATGGGAGCAAACGGTGCAGGGAAATCTACACTGATGAAGATTCTCGCAGGTGTTTACACGCCGGATGAAGGCGCATACATCAGCCATGACGGAAGAGAAGCAAAGATCATGACGCGTGTCGCAGATGCACAGCGTGACGGTGTCACGATGGTATTCCAGGAACTGAACATCCTGCCGCATCTAAGTGTCCTTGAGAATATCTTTATTGCGAATGAGATTACCAACAAGGCCGGCATCTATGACTGGAAGGCGATGAGAAAGCGGGCAAAGGAAGTCATGGCAGAGGTTGGTATCGATTTGGATCTGGATACACGGGCCGGAGATCTTCCTGTAGCGATGCAGCAGATGATCGAGATTACGCGTGCGATGAATCTTGAGGCGGATCTGATCGTTTTTGATGAGCCGACATCTTCCCTGACGCTGCAGGAAACGGATCAGCTGTTTGCACTGGTGAGACGTCTGAAGGAACGGAAT
>CADBRG010000294.1 GCA_902797015.1 uncultured Lachnospiraceae bacterium | reverse complement strand
GCCGGCGTGTCGAAACTCACCTGGCAGGAGATGCAGGAGCTGGCGGACAGAGCGCTTCAGGTGATCCCGGAAAGGGTCGGATATTACGCGGCGAAGATGGGCGTCACCTACGACCGGATCACGATCAGAAACCAGAAGACCCGATGGGGGAGCTGCAGCAGTAAAGGGAATCTGAACTTTAACTGCCTGTTGATGCTGACACCGCCTGAAGTGATCGACAGCGTAGTGGTGCATGAGCTTTGTCACCGCAAAGAAATGAACCACTCCGCAAAATTATATGAAGAGATTTATCGTGTTTATCCTGAATATGACAAGTGGAATCGTTGGCTGAAAGAAAACGGACCACTAATCTTACGCAGAATGACTGGGTAAAAGAAGACCGACGGATGATGCGCCGGTCTTTTTTTTAGCAGACTGAAAACATTTGCTCAGGAAATTATAAAAGTATTGCTGCCAGAAGAGGTAGTCGTGTTCAAAACCTTCCACAAGATCGGTCTGGTTTTGGATTCCCATGCTATCGAGCACGTCCTGGTAGTACATTGTGACGTCCGTATTCCAGGGGTCCTCATCTCCGACAGCCAGATAAAGATAGTAAGGCGTGGTGTCTTCATCAGGCTGCGGGAATGCATCAAAGACCGGTGTGTTCCAATAGGTCCCTTTATAAAACTCGGTGGGGATCACGCCGGGATCTGGCGCAAAGGCGCCAATATAGCCAATACGATCCAGCCATTGAAAACTTGTACATAGAGCTTTCGCACCGCCTTCAGACATGCCGGCCACAGCGGTATTTTCTCGGCCTGCTTTAACGGCATAATGCTCCTCGATAAAGGGCATCAGATCAATGGCGACATCATCAATTGCCTTGTCATAGATATAGCGCAGTTCTTCATCTGTTTTACTTTCTTTTTCAGCAAGTATATCGGTGTACATATCCACATTTACAATGATCATCGGAGCGGCGAGCTTATCGTGGAGCATATTGCCATAGAGCAGCACAAGATAGGAATCATCATCGATCTGATCGCTGTGATTCCCGCCGAAACCGTGGAATACATACAGGACAGGGTATTGTCCGTTTTCATCATAGCCGGCAGGCAGCAGAATATTGCATTGCTTTTCGTCTCCTGCGGTCGATGAGTAGTAGGTAACATCTTTTTCAATGGTTCCGTAATCGACATCATCGTGTTTTTCAAACATTTCATCGCTGATGTCATAATGATTGTCAATTGCGTAAGGGTCATAAATGGAAGAAGTGCCAGCATCTTCTACAGGTGCAGATTCTTCAGAAACAGCAGGTGGGATCGTGCTTGTGGAATCATTCTGTTCCGGAGCCGTTTGCGATGATGCACAGGCGCAGAACGCAAAGCAAAGGAGCATGGTTGAAAGAAGAAAACTGATCAGGATTTTATTGCGCATAGATGTACCTCCGAATGATGATATGATACTATAATACAAGACTATCTAAAAGAAGGAAGAGTAAAAAGATGAGCAGTGTAAATAAAAAATATGATTTCGATACTGTGATCGATCGCCGCGGCACAGATTGCCTGAAATATGATTATGCAAAGGTGTTTGGTAAGCCGGATGGCTTGCTGTCTCTCTGGGTAGCGGACATGGATTTTCAGACCGCACCGGGCATCACGGATGTCATAAAAGAAGCAGCAGAGCATGGTATATTTGGTTATACCGCACCGGGAGAAGCGTATGATGCAGCAGTGAAAAACTGGTATCAGAAACATTTTGACTGGGATATTCAGGATGAATGGATCATAAAGACACCGGGGGTGGTGTTTGCATTGGCGACGGCAGTGCGGGCATTTACAAATCCGGGGGATCGTGTGCTGATCCAGCGCCCGGTCTATTATCCGTTTTCCAGTGTTGTGGAGGACAATGAACGCCAGGTGGTCAACAGCCCGTTGAAACCGGTTGGGGATCATTACGAAATGGATTTTGAGGATCTGGAGGAAAAACTTGCGGATCCGCAGGTAAAACTAATGCTGCTTTGCAGTCCGCACAATCCGGTGGGGAGAGTTTGGACCAAAGAAGAGCTTTGCAGGGTGGAAGAGGCTTGCCTGGCAAATGATGTGATCCTGGTCAGCGACGAGATCCACAGTGATTTTGTATGGGGAGACAGAAAGCACCATATCCTGGCATCTCTGGATAAGCAGTTTGAAGAGAATACCGTGATCTGCACCGCGCCCAGCAAAACTTTTAATCTGGCCGGGCTGCAGACATCGAATATTTTCATCCCGAACAGGGATTTGCGCTACAGATACAAAAAGGCGATCGAGCGTCTTGGACTGTTCAATCCGAACCAGCTCGGCCTTGCTGCCTGCAGGGCGGCTTATGAGACAGGAGAAGACTGGCTCAGTGAGGCTAAGGCATATATCTTTGGAAACATCGAATTTACCAGAGAATACCTGCAGAAAAATCTACCGCAGATCAAACTGATCGAACCGGAAGGAACCTATCTTCTCTGGCTTGACTGCAGAGCACTTGGTCTTTCCGTAAAAGAACTCAATGAAAAGATCATTCATGATGGAAAAGTCTGGCTGGATGCAGGTGAGATGTTCGGGCCGGAAGGAGAAGGCTTTCAGCGCATCAATGTCGCCTGCCCGAGGAAATATCTTACGCAGGCTTTAGAGCAGATGAAACGTGCGCTGGTGCCGGTTGGCATCAAGAAAGCGTGATCAATCTGAAAGAACCCCATATTCTGATAGGAGAAGGAAATGATATCATTTGCAAGTGACTATATTACAGGAGCACATCCTAAAATTTTAAAGCGCCTGGCAGAAACCAATCTGGAAGGTCTGTCAGGCTATGGCACAGATCCATACTGCGAACAGGCGAAAGAAAAAATCAGACAGGCCTGTGCATGTCCTGATGCAGACGTGGAATTTCTCGTCGGCGGGACGCAGACAAATCTCGTCGTGATCGCAACCATGCTTCAGGATCATGAGGGGGTGATCGCTGCCAATGCAGGACACATCAATACCCATGAGGCAGGCGCGATCGAATTGTCCGGTCATAAAGTAATTAGATTGCCGTATGCAGACGTAAAAATTTTTCCGGAAGATCTGGAATGCTATCTGGAAGCGTTCTATGAAGATGAGAATCATGAACACATGGTTTTCCCGGGGATGGTTTATCTGTCACATCCGACGGAATACGGGACGCTGTATCAAAAGGCGGAACTCGAAGAGATCGCAGAGATCTGCCATAAATATGATATACCATTGTACCTGGATGGCGCCAGACTGGCATATGGCCTGATGAGCCATGAGACAGATCTGACCCTGGCGGACATTGCCAGGATCTGCGATGTGTTTTATATCGGAGGGACCAAGGCCGGAGCGTTGTGCGGTGAGGCAGTGGTATTTACGAAAAACAACAAGCCAAAGTATTTTATGACGTCCATGAAAAAACGTGGCGCACTGCTGGCAAAGGGATGGATCCTGGGTGTGCAGTTTGACGCGTTGTTTACAGACGGACTTTATGAAGAAATCGGAAGGCATGCCATCGATATGACAGAGCAGATGAAAGAGATCTTCAGAAAACACGGGATCCGGTTTTATCTGCAGTCGCCGACCAATCAGCAGTTTATGATCCTGGAAAACAGTCAGATCGAAACGTTGAAAAAGACAGTTGATTTCAGCTTCTGGGAGTACTATGACGAGGAACATACGGTTGTACGGTTTGCGACCGGTTGGTCGACTACACAGGAGGATCTGGATCATCTGGATGCGCAGCTGGAGGCGTTGAAGATTTAGAAATCGCTCCCTTATGAACAGATGACAGGATTCAGATAGAAAGGAACTCTGCGATGATTAGAAAATACCCGCATTTATGCCAGCCGATCACATTGGGAAACGTGACGTTTCGCAATCGGATGTTTTCCGCACCGATGGGCGGAACGGATATTACAAACGATGGCTGTATCGGACCGAAGTCGACTGCATTCTATGAGCTAAGAGCAAAGGGCGGTGCAGGTGCTGTGACAGTGAGCGAATGCATGGTACATCCGAAAACAGACGGATCGCATGCTTATCATCTGGACACGTCCGTACTGAATTCGCTGGCAGCAGCCACTTATACGGCGGATGCGATCAGACGACATGGTGCGATGCCAAGTCTGGAACTGTCGCATTCCGGTATGTTTGCCGGAACGTATATGACAGACAAGACCAGACAGAAAGAAATGCACCAGTGGGGACCGTCTGATACGGTTCGTGCAGACGGCGTACCGGTAAAGGCACTCACAAAGGACCTGATCGATGAGATAATAGCGGCATACGGAGAGGTGGCCGGTCTCGCGAAGCGTGCCGGCTTTGAGATGCTGATGATCCATGGCGGACATGGATGGCTGATCAACCAGTTTCTTTCACCGTATTTTAATCACAGAACGGATGAATATGGCGGATCGTTAGAGAACCGGTGCCGTCTGGCGATCGAAATCCTGCAATCTGTCCGCAGGGCAGTCGGCACGGGATTTCCGATCGAATTCCGGATGAGTGGATCAGAGCTGTTTGACAAAGGATATGATCTGGACGAGGGATGCCGCATTGCGCAGCAGCTGGAACCATATATTGATCTGCTGCATGTGTCTGCAGGAACCTATCAGAGGGGATTCGGAGACACACATCCTTCGATGTTCAAAGCACATGGATGCAATGTCTATCTGGCGGCAGAGATCAAAAAACATGTATCCATTCCTGTCGCAACCATCGGCGGACTGAATGATCCGGCACAGATGGAGGAAATCCTTGCGAGCGGGAAAGCAGATGTTGTCTATATGGCGAGGGCGCTTCTTGCGGATCCGTTTTTGCCTAGAAAAGTGACAGAAAACAGGGAAGAGGAGATCGTCAGATGCCTGCGCTGTTTTACCTGTATGGCAGAGCGCGCCGTGACATCGACCAGAAGATGTACAGTGAATCCTCTGATTGGCAGAGAGATAGAAGGGGATGAGATCCGACCGGCATCAGACAGGAAAAAGGTGCTGGTGGCAGGAGGCGGACCGGGCGGCCTTTATGCTGCATATACCGCAGCGAGAAGAGGGCATGATGTCACGCTTTGTGAAAAAAAACCGGAAGTCGGAGGCATTTTAAAAAGCGAACAGGCGCTGCCGTTTAAACATGAAATGTATGAGCTGTCAAATACGTATCGGCTGCTGGCGGAGCGTGCGGGTGTGAAGATTTTAACCGGAACAGAAGTTACACCGGAATTTGCCGATGCGTTTGCTGCAGATGCACTGATCATTGCAGTCGGGTCTAAGCCATTGATCCCACCAATCAAGGGACTGAACGGTGAGAATGTCATTGTTGTGAATGACTACTATCTGAATCAGGAGAAAGTCGGAGATGAGGTGGTCGTATTTGGCGGCGGACTGGCCGGATGTGAATGCGCGATCCACCTTGGCATGCAAGGGAAAAAAGTACGACTGATCGAAATGCGGGATGCGCTGGCGCCCGATGCAAATGTCAGACACCGGCCGCTGCTGTTAAAAGAGATAGAAAAATATGCGGTTGTGCATACAGGTCATCAGGGGCTGGAAGTGACATCAGAAGGTGTATTATGTAAAAACTTAAATGCAGAAGATGAGACGCCTGTTCTGATCCCCGGTAAGACCGTGATCTGTGCGCTGGGACAGCGTTCCAGAAGCGATGTCACAGAGGCATTGTTTAATAGTGCGCCGTTTGTCAGAGTGATCGGAGATGCAGCAAAGGTATCCACGATCACAAATGCGGTGTACCAGGGATACCATGTTGCACTAGACATATAAAAAAACAGACAAGACTCGCGGTTGGCGAGTCTTGCCTGCATCAGGGGTTTAGGATCAGGATACAATCGCTTCTTTCATCGTATGGACATATTCGCCGATGTGCGGAGGCGCATCCGTACCATATTCGGCGAGGATCTTAATGATCGCGGAACCGACGATTGCGCCGTCCGAAAGGGCGGCCATTTTTTTTGCCTGTTCGGGCGTGGAAATGCCGAAGCCGATCGCGCATGGCGTATCGGTATTTTCTCTGACCACTTTTATGATGGAAGCCAGGTCTGTGGTAATCTGACTTCTTGTTCCGGTTACGCCAAGACTGGAGACGATGTATAAAAAGCCTTCTGCTTCCCTGGCGATCATCGCGATCCGTTGTTCGGAAGTAGGCGCGATCATGGAGATCAGATCCACGCCGTTTTCTCTGCAGACAGAGAGGAATTCCTCCTTTTCTTCAAAAGGCAGATCCGGAAGGATCAGACCGTCCACACCGGTCTCTTTGCACTTAGATAAGAATCGTTCTGCACCGTAGGAAAAGATGACATTTACATAGGTCATAAATACAAACGGAATCGTGACATCCTGACGCAGATCGCGGACCAGATCAAAGATCTTGTCTGTTGTCACGCCGCCTGATAAGGCACGGATATTTGCTTCCTGGATCACAGGGCCTTCCGCTGTTGGATCGGAAAACGGGATACCAAGTTCAATCAGGTCAGCACCGTTTTGTACTGCGGCGCGGACGGTGGCAGCAGTGGTTGCAAGGTCCGGGTCACCGCATGTGATAAACGGGATGAAGGCTTTGCCGTTTGCAAAAGCAGATGCAATCTTACTCATAAATATCCTCCCCTCTGTAGCGTGCGATCGCTGCACAATCTTTGTCTCCGCGGCCGGAGATTGTGATGACGATATTCTGTTCCGGTGACATCGTAGGAGCCAGTTTCATGGCATAGGAAACCGCATGCGCGGATTCAATCGCCGGGATGATGCCTTCCATACGGGACAGGTATTCAAAGGCACAGACGGCTTCTTCGTCCGTGACCGGAACGTATTCCGCGCGTCCGATGTCATGAAGCCATGCGTGTTCCGGACCGATGCCCGGGTAATCAAGGCCTGCGGAGATGGAGTAAACCGGAGCGATCTGCCCGTATTCGTCCTGGCAGAAATAGGATTTCATGCCGTGGAAAATACCGACACGGCCGGTATTCATGGTCGCAGCGGTCTCAAAGGTATCAATACCGCGGCCGGCAGCTTCGCATCCGATCAGACGGACCTCTTTATCCTCAATGAAGTGGTAAAAGCTACCGATTGCATTGGAACCGCCGCCGACACAGGCAAGGACTGCATCCGGAAGCCGTCCTGTTTTTTCGAGCATCTGTTCTTTGATCTCTTTTGAGATCACAGCCTGGAAATCACGTACGATCACAGGGAAGGGATGTGGCCCCATAACCGAACCGAGACAGTAATGGGTGTCCGAGATACGGGAGGTCCATTCGCGCATCGCTTCGGAAACGGCGTC
>CADBRG010000293.1 GCA_902797015.1 uncultured Lachnospiraceae bacterium | reverse complement strand
ATGATCCCGAACCGGTCGCGCAGAGGTGCTGTCAGGAGTCCTGCTCTTGTTGTCGCACCAACCAGTGTAAATCGCGGAAGGTCAAGCCGGATCGACCGTGCACTCGTCCCTTTTCCGATCATAATGTCGATCGCGTAATCCTCCATTGCCGGATATAACACTTCTTCTACCTGACGGTTTAACCGATGGATCTCATCTACAAAGAGAATATCATTCTCCTGCAGATTGCTTAAGATCGAAGCCATCTCTCCGGGCTTTCCGATTGCCGGTCCCGAAGTTACCTTCATATTGACCTGCATCTCATTGGCAATGATCCCTGCAAGTGTCGTTTTACCGAGTCCCGGCGGTCCGTAAAGCAGGACATGATCGAGCGGTTCAGAACGCTGCTTAGCCGCTTCGATATAGATCTTCAGCATGCCTTTGATTTTTTCCTGACCGATATAATCCTGAAACGTCGTCGGTCGCAATCCCTGTTCGATGCGGATGTCCTCATCCTGCACCTGTGTTTCTATGATCCGTCTTGCCATACTTTATCCTTTGTTTCTATAAAAAGGCCAATTCTTTTAATGCCTGTTTTAATATCGTCTCCACATCGTCTTCTTCGGCGATGGAAAGCTTTGAGATCACTGCATACGCATCTGACTTTGCATAGCCCAGTGCCTGCAGTGCCTGGATCGCCTCATCCCTTGCAGTCGTCGCCGCCTCACTCATGCGGTGATCTGCAACGTCTCCCAGAAGATCCTCTTCTGCAATGTCGATCTTATCCTTTAATTCAATGATCAGCCGCTGTGCGGTCTTTTTTCCGATGCCCGGTGCCTTTGCGATCCGTTTGTCATCCTCTGACAATACCGCAAACCTCAGATCATCCGGAGACAGGACCGACAGGATCGCAAGTCCGCCCTTCGGGCCGATCCCGCTTACGCCGATCAAAAGCCGGAACAGCTCCAGCTCATCTCTTGACGCAAAGCCGAACAAAAGCATCGCGTCTTCGCGCACATGCAGATAGGTGAAGATCTTCACCTCTTCCCCGCGTGGCGGCAGCTCTGTGATACAGCGCTCCGGCATAAAGATCCGGTAACCGATGCCATTGTTTTCTATGGTCACATGATCCTCACGGATCTCTTCGAGTCTTCCTTTAATATATGAATACATATTACAACTGTTCTCCGATGTAATAAAATCCCTTACATTCTTTTAAGTGGACCGGTACGATCCTTCCGATCAGATCGCTTCCACCCGGGAAATGTACAACACTATTGTTTTCCAGACGGCCTGTCACAAGGCCTGCGTCCTGTCTGTTGATCTGCTCCACCAGAACCTTACCCGTGCTGCCTTCTAACCGCTTTGCACGTCTCGCGCCTGCCTCCTGGACTTCCGAGAGCAGCATTGCGAAATGCCGGTCGACCTCTTCCTTCGGCACCTGATCCGCACGCTTTGCCGCAGGTGTGCCGCTCCGCTTGGAATAGATAAAGGTAAACGCGCTGTCATACTCTACCCTGCGGACAACATCCATGGTTTCCATGAAGTCTTCCTCTGTTTCCCCCGGATAGCCGACGATGATATCTGTCGTCAGTGCAATGTCAGGCATTGCATTGCGGATCTTATCCACCAGCGCCAGATAGCTTTCCTTTGTATAGCGTCGGTTCATATCCTGCAGGATCCTGGTGCTTCCCGACTGCAGCGGCAGATGCAGATGTCGACAGATCTTCTCAGATCCCGCCATCACTTCGATCAGCTCATCGGAAAGGTCTTTCGGATGTGATGTCATAAAACGGATGCGCTCAATGCCGTCAATCTCTGTCACCTGCTGCAACAGATTTGCAAATGAGATCGGCTCGTCCAGTGTTTTTCCATAAGAATTCACATTCTGCCCCAGCAGCATGACTTCACAGACACCATCTGCAGCATAGGCTTTGATCTCAGAAAGGATCTCCTCCGGCTTTCTGCTGCGTTCTCTGCCTCTGACATAAGGCACGATGCAATAGCTGCAGAAATTGTTGCAGCCAAACATGATGTTGACGCCTGTCTTAAAGCTGTACTTACGCTTGGTCGGAAGGCTTTCCACAACACCGCCTGCTTCCTCCCAGATGTCGATCACCATCTCATCGCTTTCTAACATCTGTACCAGCAGCTCTGCAAATTTATACAGATTATGGGTTCCGAAGATCAGATCCACGAACCGATAGCTTTCCCGAATCTTCTCAACTACCGCATTTTCCTGCATCATGCAGCCGCACATCGCGATCTTCATCTGTGGATTCTGCTTTTTATAATTCTGAAGATAGCCGAGATGACCATATACCTTGTTGTTCGCGTTTTCCCGTACGGTACAGGTGTTGTAAACAACCAGATCACCGTCTTCTTTTTCTGTCATCTCATAACCGATGATCGTCAGAATCCCGGTGAGCTTTTCCGAGTCACGAGCATTCATCTGACACCCCATGGTGACAATGCCCGCCGTCAGCGGTCTGCCCATCTCCTGTGATCTCTGTCTGACGAGTTCTCTTGCTTTTCCAATATAATAAAACTGGCGTTCCGGCTCTGCCACAGGCGGCTCAGCCTGCATGGCTGCTTCCTGAAGTCGCAGCTCGATGTCCGGCGCCAACAGATTGTATTCTTTCTCCATGTATTGTTCCTGCTTACTCATATTCTTTCATTGTAATATCGTGGATCGCAGCCTTTGCCGCCTGCAAAACATCCTGATAGGGAAGGTCTTTTTCCAGGCAAAGTGCACGGATTCCCTCATATTCGGGATAGATCCTGTAGTGATCTCCGATCCTGCATTTTTTTGCGGGGATCGGTCCGAATATCGTCTCAACCGTGATCGCTTCGCGCGGCAGAATGCTTCTTTTAAGCGTCTCACGGCGGATCCCGATGGATGTCGTCTCCGTAAAAATAATCTCTTCGAGCCGATGCCTGTCCTCTTCTTTGCAAAGAACGGTCAGCAGATAGGCCGGCCGGTTTTTTTTCATAAATACAGGCGTATAAAATACATCCCGTGCCCCGGCGTCAAGCAAACGCTCCATCACATAGCCCAGACACTCTCCACTGCAGTCATCCAGATTGGTCTCGAGACGCACGATCTCATCCTGTAAGAAAACCTCTTCCTTGCGATCCTTTTCTTTCATGCTTTTCTCCCGCCTTAGCGAACCCCGTAAACCGTTGTCTCTGTCACAATCTGGTCCATTTTCATGTCATGCGGCTCTGCCGGGATCTCCGGCATGAAAAATGCATTCGCACAGATTCCAACCGTTTTGATTCCCGGGTGCTGCTCCAGATATTTGTCATAATATCCTTTGCCGTGTCCGAGCCTGTGCATGGAAGCATCAAATGCCAATCCCGGCACAAACATCAGCGTACGCTCAAAGGAAGGCGTCTCTCCGCCGATGGGTTCCATCACATGAAAATTGCCTTCTGTAAAATCCTTATTCAGACCGGTCACGCGATAAAACTCCATGCTTTCACCGGAAACCCGCGGAAAATAAATCCGTTTCCCGATGGAAATGACCTGTGCTGCCAGAGGAAGAAGGGACACCTCTCCGGCCAGCGGATGATAGAAGAAAAACTCATCAAAATCGTCAAATTCGATGGTTCGGATCAGACGGTCGATGATCTCACTGCTGCTCGCAGCAACCTTTTCCTCTGTCATAAGTTTCCTTTTTTCATGGACGTTTTTACGCAATTCCTGTTTTGTCATCGCTTTTCCCTCTCAATGCTAACCCTGCATTTGTTTCGCTTAATGCTTGTCATGCATCCATTCACTGACAAATTGCGGCAGATCAAAGTTTTCATCTTTTTCTGCATAGAACATCGTTCCGGTAAATTCACCGTCAAAGATTTCATGCAGAATGCCAACATCCTTACCGTTTGCAATGATCATATCTGCACCGGATGCGGTCGCGATCTTCGCTGCCGTCATTTTGGTTGACATACCGCCGGTACCGACACTGCTGCCGGTCGTTCCCTTGGCCATTTCAAAATACTGATCATCCATATGCTCTACGACTTCCACAAGCCTTGCCTGCGGATTCTGTCTCGGGTCGTCTGTATAGAGGCCGTCAATATCGGATAAAAGGATCAGACTGTCTGCACCGATCATCGACGCAACGATTGCGGAAAGTGTGTCGTTATCGCCGTATTTGATCTCGTAGATCGATGTCGTATCATTCTCATTGACAACCGGGATGATCCCCATCTGGAACAGCTCATCCATTGTGTTCTGCGCGTTCTGCATCGCAACCGGGTCAAGCACCGTGTTTTTGGTCAGAAGGACCTGTGCTGCCGTCTGGTTGTAAGAAGAAAACATTCGCTGATAGGTACTGATCAGATGTGCCTGTCCGACTGCTGCCAGTGCCTGTCTCGTCGAAACCTTATCCGGCTTTTCCGCCATTCCGATGGTGTTGCGTCCGACAGCGATCGCACCGGAGCTTACAAGGCATACATCGATACCGCAGTTTCTGATGTCGCAAAGCTCTCTGACAAGCTTATCGATCTTGGTAAAATCCGTCTTTCCGGTCTCCGGATGATGAAGGGAGGAAGATCCGATCTTCACTACCAGTCTTTTTTTGTATTTGAAATAATCGTTGATCTGCATGATATGCTTCTTTCTATTCGTAGTTCTTTTATCTTCAGAGTTACAGATACGAGTCAGTGTAACATGTTTCACTAAAAAACTCCATACATAGATGAGTATAGCACAGAGTCACTAAAAATGGAAATGCGCAAAGCCTGGCACCTTGAATCAATTTGATAACATTCATGTGCTTTGCTATAATATCGGTTAGATACATCAAACCATAAAACTGGGAGGCGATATTTTGCTGTCGTTTACATACCATAGACCCACATCAGAGCTGCCGGAAGCATCACTGCATTATCTTAACAGGGGAATGCTGTTTTTTGATATTGAGACAACCGGTCTGTCCGCATCCAGAAACCGGATCTATCTGGTCGGGCTCGGCTGGCTTGACGAAAACGAGGGTGAGGACTGCATCACTGTTATGCAATATCTGGCTGAAAATGCAGCGGATGAGGCGGCTGTTTTAGATGCAACACTGGCTATTGCATCCGACCAACGTTTTGAATCGCTGGTTACCTTCAACGGAACAACCTTTGATCTGCCGTTTTTTGAGAAGCGGTGCGAGAAACATGCCGTTGATCTTAATGCCACTGATCCGATCTCTGCATTGCATCATGTCGATCTCTATCGCACGATCCATCCGATCCGCCACTTTTTCCCGATGGAGCATTTCCGCCAGAAGGATTACGAAGCATTGCTCGGCATCGGCAGGGAGGATCAATACGACGGCGGCAAGCTTGTATCGGTCTACCACCGATTTGAAAAAACAAAAAAGCAGGCCGACTGTGACCTGCTGTGCTTACATAATAAAGAAGATTTGTTTGGGATGTTTCATCTGATCTCGCTCCTTGCCTGTCTGCAGGTGAAGGAGGATGTATGTGTCGAAAGCCTTCAGGCAACTTCCGCCAACGAAGTTTCCATCCGCTTCCGTCTGGATGTGCCCGTTCCTGTCAGCATCCGCCAACTTAAGACAACCGGCAGCCTGCTCTTACGAAAAACAAGCGGTCTCGCTGTCCTACCCTTATACAAAGGCGGTCTGCGGTGTTATCTTCCGAATCCCAAAGACTACTTCTATCTGACCGCTGAAAATACCGTCGTACACAAAAGTGTCGGTCAGTTTGTCGATCCCGCATTCCGCAGGAAAGCCGAACCGGAAGAATGCTTCACCGAATTTAAGCTTCCGGCCGAATATCTGGACGGCAGAATCCATCCGTATTGTGCTGATGGCGTTTTCCAAAACATCGGGAAGGCACTGGAAGGGTTCCTGCGGCAGGTGTGCTAGTCATAATGCACTTCCATCATGCACAGCCCCTTCGCCGGTGCGGTCGGCCCCGCCTGGGTTCGGTCGAGCGAGGCAAGGATTCCCGAGATAGCATCTGCGGGCATCCGGCCAAAGCCGATCTCTAAGAGTGTGCCAGTCATGATGCGCACCATATTCTGTAAGAAGGCGTTCCCACGGAAGTAAATCCTGATATAATCGCTTTCTTCTATGATTTCTACTGAATCGATCCGCCGCCAGGTGGATTTTTTCATTTTGGGGTTGCCGCAGAAAGCTTTGAAGTCATGGTTTCCCAGAAGATCTTCTGCTGCCTTTCGCATCCATTCCACATTCGGGCGATGGTCGAGAATCGTGACATATTTCCGATCGAAGACAGGCTTGGCATTGCCACAGTAACAAGTATAGCAATAGGTCTTTGCAAGTGCCTGGAAACGACTGTGAAACCGGTCTGAAGCAATCTTAACGGCATCAACACTGATGTCATCCGGCAGATAACGGTTGAGATAATCCTTCAGTCCTTCTTCATCGATCGTGATGTCAAGAAATACATTTGCGGTCATTGCCCTGGCATGCACACCTGCATCTGTCCGCCCGGCGCCGATCACCTGAATCTCGCTATCGCTTCTGCTGCCGTACAATGGCATCATCTTTTTCAGGATATCCTCCAGCTTGCCCTGAATCGTATCACTTGTCTTTTTTTGCTTTTGCCAACCCTGGTAACGCGTTCCGTCATATGAAATGGTCAGGCGGTAATTTTTTTTCATGGAGCCCCTCCCGAAAACCATGCCGACAAGTCCGGGAACCTCGTTCTCTTAAAAATTCCAAGAACCCCGTTCTCTCACAAAAAACCCGGCGAACGGTAAATCGCCGCAACGCCGGGTTTAAAATCTGTATCCTATTCGCTTGTCAGAAGCTGATGCATTGCCGCATCAATAACAGCTTACTCCTCTGCAGCTTCCTCAACTGCTTCTTCAACCGGAGCCTCTGCAACTTCTTCAACAGCCTCCTCTGCTTCCTCAGCTTCTTCAACCGGAGCTGCTTCGCTCTGGATTGCCTTCATGCTCAGGCTGATCTTACGATCTGCTTCGTTGAAGTCAACGATCTGTGCTTCGATCTCCTGACCAACTGTCAGAACATCAGACGGCTTGTTAACATGCTCTCTGGAAATCTGAGAAACATGAAGCAGTGCGTCTACACCCGGTGTCAGCTCAACGAAAGCACCGAAGTCTGTCATTCTTGCAACTTTACCGGTTACGATGGTACCTGGTGCATAACGCTCGGAAGCATCGTTCCACGGATTGTCCTCCGGGAATTTAGCGCTCAGTGCGATCTTGGTGTCGCGGATGTCTTTGATGATCACGCGAACGCTGTCGCCAACCTTGTATACCTTACGCGGATT
>CADBRG010000292.1 GCA_902797015.1 uncultured Lachnospiraceae bacterium | reverse complement strand
ATTTTTCCCGTATTTTCAAGGTTTTTCGCCTCTCAGGTCCGGGCACCTTTCCTTCATTTTATCTAAAATCTCGTTGATCTGTCTAACGAAATCGCGCGGATTTGGATCGTAATCCGGGAAAATGCAACATGCGCCTTTGTTAGATATTTTGTTGTTTTCCCCTTCTTTTTTATCGTCCTCGTCTCAGTCCGAACTTCCAGCCTCTTTCCATAACCTGCTCCATGGTCTCTGTTGACCTACCGCTTAGGAGGCGAATGCTCTATCCAACTGAGCTACAGAGACATATTATGTTCACGGTGCCAGCCTGTATCGGCTGACACCGTTTTTAACGATTTGGTTTTTACATAAAGTTGATGCCGCCCTGCATCTGGATGCGCCCTCTAAAGCGCCGTCCGATCTGCGGCTCGCCGATCAGATCCTTCTCATTGATCAGGATGTCAAACTTCACATCGTTGCAGTTTAGTGCAATGTTCCAGACGACCTCACCGGTCAGGTTGTTCACCTGCGTATAGCAGCTTAAGATCTCGCCGATGATCAGATACTGATCACTCTCCATGCCGTAAGGAATAAAGCTTCCCTCTACGACACTTAAGATGTCTTCTCGGTTCTGCGTGATCCGGCGTGTGAGCATGGAATAGGTATCCATGTCGCTCATCGTCAGCGTCTCCATCGCCTGCTGGCTGCCCTCTCTGGCCTTCTGCATCAGGCGGATCCGCTGCTTGGATTTCTCAGCCATCTCCTTTTGCTGCGCATCGGTCTTCATGATCGGCAATAAGATTTTACCACCACTTGCCAATCCAGACAAGACCGCATTTGAAGCCATCAGCTGCGTACCGTAAAGCAGCCTGTTTTCCAGGACATCTTCCATATTATTAACATAAAAGATCAGCGTCACGCCCAGGCGCATATCATCACAAATGCCTGCAAACGAGTCTCTGGCCGCATACCGTTCCAACTCAATCTGCTCATACGTCGAAACATAGGAACCGCTGAAGTATGGAAAATAATCGGAAATATGAAATTCCGAACCATTGAAAAAATCACCGCAAACCTTGATCCCGAAGCCCTTCCCGTAATATCTCAAAAAGGTTCCGATCGGATTCCCGTTTGCATCCTGCGTCCGCGTATGTTCATCCGGATGTCTGACGATATCTTCTAATATTTCAAATATTTCCTTGCTGTTCCGCTTTTCGCGAAATCCGATTGATCGTAAAAAGGAATGTATCATCGTGATGTCCTTTCAAAATCATTCAAGCGACTTCCAGTCCGTCCTTTACTATATGCCGACATTGCTACTGAATCGATGTCAACATTGCCAGGATTCGATCAAGCTCATCCGGAGAATAATACTCGATCTCAATACGGCCGCGCTTGCCCTTATTCTTGATCTGAACCTTGGTTTCCAGGATCTGGCGCATCTTCTCTTCAATGTCCCGATAGATAAAATCATCCTGCGCCGGCAGTACCGGCTCCTTGGCAGGCTTTTTCGTGGTCAGGCGTTTTACCAGACGCTCTGTGTCACGTACGCTTAAGCCTTCCCGGATGATACGTTCCGCTGCTTCTTTCTGCAGCTCATTATCTTCCAGTGAAAGCAATGCGCGCGCATGTCCGGAGGAAAGTGCCCCGTCGGAAAGCAGTTTCTGAACCGCAGCGTCGAGTTTGAGCAGGCGGATCGTATTGGTGATCGCGGAACGACTCTTGGATACACGCTGTGCCAGATCCTCCTGTGTCATATCAAATTCCTGCAGTAACTTCTGATAGCCTTCTGCTTCCTCGATCGGATTCAGATCCTCACGCTGCAGGTTCTCGATCAGAGAGATTTCCATGATTTCTTTTTCAGAAAGCTCCTTGATGATCACCGGAACCTTCTTAAGACCGGCGATCTTTGCTGCTCTCCAGCGGCGCTCGCCTGCGATGATCCGGTAATAATCTTTCTCTTTCTGTACCAGAAGCGGCTGTAAAATTCCGTATATACGGATTGACTCTGCCAATTCGTTCAGTGCATCCTCATCAAAAACCTTACGCGGCTGTTCCCGGTTCGGCTCGACTTTATTGATCGGTAAAAACTGCTCTGCCGGCTGTTCCGCAGGTTTCTCAGTTGCTTTCTTAGTGCTGGTTTTTGCAGCCGGTTTCTCTGTGGTTTTCTTGGTTGTTGTTTTAGCCGGCGTCCTTGTTTCCTTTTTCTCTGTGGTTTTCTTCGCAGTACTCTTTGCCGAAGACTTCTTCTCTGATGCTTTCTTTGCTTCTTCTGCCGCCTTTTTCATCAGATCATCATTTACTATATTTTTAGTTTCTTCTTTTGACTGGCCGCCGATCAGCGCTTCCATGCCTTTTCCTAAACCGCCTTTTTTTGCCATTTAAATATCCTCTCTCTTCATTACTTCTTTTGCGAATTTCCGATATGCCCTCGATCCGGAGCATCTGTAATCATATTCAATGATCGGCATACCATAGCTTGGTGCCTCTGCAAGACGTACATTTCGTGGAATGGCCGTCTTATAAACATGCAGCTGAAGGTTATCTCGTACATTATTGACAACATCATTCGCCAGTCTTGTCCTGATATCAAACATGGTAAAGACAATTCCCTCGATCTTTAATTCCGGATTCAGTGCCTCACGGATCATATCTACGGTCTGAATCAGCTGTGAGAGTCCCTCCAGAGCAAAATACTCACATTGAATCGGGACAAGTGCTGTGTCAGCAGCTGTAAGCGCATTGACTGTTAGTAAACCAAGTGAAGGCGGGCAGTCAATGATGATAAAATCATATTCTTCTTTCAACGTACGGATCTGCACCTTCAGAAGAAATTGTTTGGTTTCTGCGTCCGCAAGTTCTACCTCTGCACCTGCGAGATCGACATTTGAAGGGATCAGATCTAATTTCTTATACTTTGTATGTACAATGGCATCATAGACCGTACAGTCTCCGATCACAACATCATAACTGGTTCTTTCCTGGTCATTTTTATCAAAACCCAGTCCGCTTGTCGCATTTCCCTGGGGATCCAGGTCAATCAGGAGTGTATTCTTTCCTTCATTCGCCAGACATGCCGCAAGATTGATTGCTGTAGTTGTCTTTCCGACACCACCTTTTTGATTTGTAATGGCAATAATTCGATTCATAAAGCCTCCGTTTTTATATTATATGATATTTCATCCCAATCTTCCGATGATCAGGATTTTGTGAAACAAGTATACCATATGGAGTGCTATTGTTCCAGAAATGTTTCACGTGAAACATAAAACATTTATTTTTCTGCAATTTCGATGTTTCACGTGAAACATGTTTGACCGGTTGCTGTTATCTTGATGTTTAACGTGAAACATTTCATATGTTGGAAGGATGGGTAATCTGTGTTATACTGTCTGTGCAATGAAAATTGCTGCTGTTTACTGATAATATCTAATTATTTTGGATATTTTGATATATAACAAGAATTTGGATTAACGTTATGAAGAAGAGATGGCTTTCACTTTCAATACCCGGTGCAATTACATATATGGCTTTCGCAAACGCAATCATCAATCGTACTGCGAATCATAATGTGAATATGCCTTCAGATCATGTTCATTATTATGCTACACAAAACGGGAACGTATGCTACCTGAAATTTGAATGTCCTGAGGCTGAATGCAAACCTGTCATTCTTTTACATGAACTTTATCCTGGGTTTTCGGCAGAAGAATGGCGGAAGACAGCAGAAATTCTTTCAAAAACAAGGACAGTATATGCTCTTGATCTGCCAGGATGCGGCAGATCGGATAAACCAAAGCTTTCTTACACCAGATATCTGTATGTTCAGCTTCTTAACCACTTTGTGGAGGATATTACCGGCAATGGGGTTGATATCATAACATCCGGCGGCTCTTTTGCCACAGCAATTCTTGCTGATCGGATGAATCCGGACGCTTTTGCGCATATTATTGCAGTAAATCCGCCTTCTTTGCAAAGTTTTGGGAATTATCCTACTTATCTGGAGACACTTACCAGATCGATCCTGAGATCACCGGTTTTCGGAACATACCTGTATAATTTAAAGTTTAGTGATGCTGCAACGACTGATCGACTGCTGACGCATGGTTTTTATGATATTGAAAAGCTGGATCCGAAGTTTGCAAGATTGATCTACCAATCAGCACATTATGACTATCAGCAGGCAAAATATTTATATGCAGCAATAGCAAGCAAATATTTGAACCTGGATCTTACAGAATCATTGCATTTATATTATAAGAAGCTGTATTTCATATTTGGAAGCGCTTATCCAAATCATCGACATATTTTTAAATCATATCGGGAGCATGTATCAGAAGCAGGTATGTATGTTATGGGAAATACCGCTAAGTTCCCGCATATAGAAGAGTACCGTAAATTCTGTGATATCGTCGAGAGAGTATTATAACATTTTGTGGCCACTTGAAAACGATTTTGGCTAATGCTTTTAGCTTTATCTCATTATTTAACAACAAGAAAGGGAAATGTTTCACGTGAAACATTTCCCTTTTGTTTTACATCAGTTGTTATTTGATTGGTTTCTTCGTAGGTGTTCCTGCCTGTCGCGGATATTTCTTAGGCGTTGCCTTTTCCTTTTTGATCAAAACCAATGTTCTTTCATCTTCATAGGGTGGGAGAGTGAAGTGTACACTCTCTTCAAATCTTCCTCCCATACGTTCAATTGCATTTTTCGCTTCTTTTATCTCACGTTCCGCATCCGGTCCCTTGTAGGAGAGGAATGATCCATTGATTTTTACAAATGGAATACAATATTCTGATAATGTTGCCAGATTTGCAACCGCACGAGATGCACAAAGATCAAAATTCTCTCGAAATCCCGGGTTTCTGGCCAGATCTTCTGCACGTCCATGAACTGTTATGATCTCTTTTAGTTCTATTTGTTCTATAACACTATTTAAAAAGGTGAGTCTCTTGTTTAATGAGTCTGCAAGCGTTACCTGCATATTTGGAAACATGATCTTTAAAGGAATCCCGGGAAAGCCTGCTCCGGTCCCAAGATCGATCATGCTTTCCACCTTTGAAAAATCTATTAGTCTGACACCGGTGATACTATCCAGAAAATGTTTCACAGCAATCTCTTCAGAATCCGTGATTGCAGTCAGGTTCATCTTCTGGTTCCATTCCTGCAACATCGTGCCATAGGTGACAAACTGATTCTTTTGTTTTTCAGTGAGAGAGAGGCCATAGTCTTTCAGGCCTTCTTCTAAATATTTTAAATCACTTGGCTGCATTGATTCTTTCCTATTCTCTCTATACTGTCCCTTTACCGCCGCATTTGTTCCATATACACGAGCAACACGGAGATGTCGGCCGGTGAGACGCCGGCGATTCGGGATGCCTGGCCGATGGAAGCGGGACGGTAGTGGGCAAGCTTCTGCTGTGCTTCATTGCGAAGGCCGGAGATCTGCATGTAGTCCAGGTCCTCCGGAATCAGCTTCTTCTCCAGACGCTTGAACTGTCTGACCTGCTTCATCTGCCGTTCAATGTATCCTTCGTATTTGATCCTGATGTTGACCTGCTCGCGCACTTCATCAGAAAGTGCCGGCCTATCCGGATCGAGTGGTGCGAGCTTGTCATAATCAAGCTCCGGCCGACGGATCAGCTCTTCCAGGCCGGTTCCTGTATTCAATGGCTGGCTTCCCAGACTCTCTAACAGTTTCTGCACCGGCTCGGATCCGCCTAAGTGCACGGTTCGGATCCGCTTTACCTCTGCTTCGATCTGCGCTTCCTTCTCAAGTACATGCTGATAGCGTTCTTCAGAAATCAGGCCGGCCTCGTGACTTCTTGGTGTCAGTCTTAAGTCTGCATTGTCCTGACGTAACAGCAGACGATACTCCGCACGGGATGTCATCATCCGATAGGGTTCGGTATTTTCTTTTGTAACCAGGTCATCGATCAGCACGCCGATATAAGATTCTGACCGGTCAAGGATCATCGGCTCTTTTCCCTGTACCTTCAGTGCTGCGTTGATTCCGGCTACGATACCCTGGCCGGCTGCTTCTTCATATCCGGAGCTTCCGTTGAACTGACCGGCCGCAAAAAGTCCCTCGATATTCTTAAATTCCAGGGATGCCTTTAATTGACGCGGATCGATGCAGTCGTACTCAATCGCATAAGCATTTCTGACGATCTTGGCATTTTCCAGTCCCGGGACGGTGCGATACATCGCCACCTGCACGTCTTCCGGCAGAGAACTGGACATTCCGTCCACATACATTTCCGTAGTGTGCAGTCCCTCCGGCTCCAAAAATACCTGATGACGGTTCTTGTCCGCGAAACGAACGACTTTATCCTCGATGGAAGGGCAGTAGCGCGGTCCGGTTCCTTCGATCACGCCCGAATACATCGGAGAGCGATCCAGGTTTTCACGGATCACGCGATGTGTCTCTTCATTGGTATCGGTCAGCCAGCAGCTGACCTGATCGATCTGTATATCCTTCGGATCGGTCGTGAAGGAAAACGGTACGATGGGCGTATCACCAAACTGCTCCTGCATTTTGGAAAAATCGATGGTCCGCCCATCCATTCTGGCCGGTGTTCCTGTCTTGAAACGCTGCATCGTAACACCACATTCTTTTAAGGAATCGGTCAGATGCGTTGCTGCCTGCAGGCCGTTCGGACCGGTGTAATCAATGACCTCCCCGCACAGACATCTTGCGTTCAGATAGGTTCCGGTACAGAGGATCACTGCCTTACTGAAATATTTTGCACCGGAGACCGTGGTAATACCGGTAATCTTACGACTGCCTGAAGTATCCTCCCACATAAGTCCCGCAACCTCTGCCTGTCGTACGGAAAGGTGCTCCTGCGTCTGCAGGATTTCCCGCATTCTGGCACTGTACGCGGCTTTGTCTGCCTGTGCGCGCAGAGAGTGGACCGCCGGTCCTTTCGAGCGGTTCAGCATTTTCGACTGTAAAAATGTGTGGTCGATGTTGATTCCCATCTCGCCGCCAAGCGCATCGACTTCCCGGACAATGTGTCCCTTAGAGCTTCCGCCGATGTTCGGATTGCAGGGCATCATTGCGATGCTCTCGATGCTGACGGTAAAAATGATGGTCTCCAGACCCATACGGGCACACGCTAACGCCGCCTCGCATCCTGCGTGACCGGCGCCTACGACAACCACATCATAATGTTCTTCTATCTTTGGCATATTGCTTTCCCCATGCAAAGTATCATTTCTGTTCTATAAAACTTATTTTCCCATACAAAATTCTGAGAAGATTTTTTCAACCAGATCATCCTCAACCGATTCTCCGATGATATATCCAAGCGCTTCATAAGCGTCCATCATATCGATCGTCAAAAAGTCCTCCGGCATCTGGTTTTTAAGGCTTTCCATCACCTGACCAATGCTTTTTTCTGCATCGATCAGTGCGTTCTTCTGTCGCAGATTGGAAATATAGACCTCGTCGTTAAACTGAAGCTCCCCTGCGAAAAACATGTTTCGGATGGTTTCCGTCAGTTCGGAAAGTCCTGTTTTTTCTTTCATGGAAACCGACAGAATCGGATGATCGGTCAGTTCCTTCAGATCGTCTACACCGATCTTCATCTCAAGATCGGTCTTATTCAGTAAAACGATTGCTTTTTTCTCTTTGATCTCAGAGAGGATCAGGCGGTCATTTTCATCCAGCCCGGAAGCCGCGTCCGCAACAAACAAAACAAGGTCCGCTTCCTCCATGGCATCCTTTGATTTCTGTACACCGATCTGCTCAACCACGTCTTCCGTATCATGAATGCCTGCCGTATCCATAATGTGCAGGCCGATGCCATCAAGCTGGATCTGTTCGGAAAGCACATCTCGCGTGGTTCCCGCGATCTCTGTGACGATCGCACGGTCTTCTCCGAGCAGTGCATTTAATAAGGAAGATTTTCCGGCATTCGGCTTGCCTGCGATCACGGTCTGAATGCCTTCCTTTAAAATACGTCCGTCATCCGCTTTTCTGATTATTTCAGATAATTCGTTCCGGATCGAGGTCAGTTTTTCGTTTAATACCGGCGGATAATCATCGAGAGAGTAGTGCTCCGGATCGTCGATCGCCGATTCGATAAATGCCAGTTCGTATAATAATGTTTCACGGATTTTCCGGATCTTTTCAGAAAGAACACCCCGCAGCTGGCTGACAGAGCTTTTTAATGCATTGTCGTTTTTTGCCTGGATCACATCGATCACGGACTCTGCCTGAGTCAGATCGATCCGGCCGTTTAAAAATGCGCGCTTGGTAAATTCACCCGGCTCCGCAGGTCTCGCCCCGTATTTTAAAACCGTTTCTAAAATCCGCTGCATGACAAGGACACCGCCATGCGTGTCGATCTCGATCGTATCCTCTCTGGTATAGGTGTTCGGTGCACGCATCAGAAGAAGCAGCACTTCATCGACCACCGTATCTCCGTCTTTGATATAACCATAGTGGATCGTGTGGCTTTTCTGCTCCGATAACTTCTTATCCGGCTGCTTTGGATCAAAGATCTGCTCCGCAATGGATACCGCATCTTCTCCGCTGATCCTGATAATCCCGATTCCTGATGGTGCCATCGCCGTCGCGATCGCCGCAATTGTCTCTGTCTGCTTGAATTCCCGCAAATGTAAAGCTCCTTATTCTCGTTCCATATTCCATGTCAGATGCATATACATTTCCGACACAGTATAACTTCTTTGGCATTGTAGCACTTACATGCATTTCTCTCAAGTGTATGTTTTTACATGATTACACATATACTTTATCCAATTAAAGCGTAAACTATTAGTTTTGTGACAACTTCTGGTTTCTGATGTAGAATATGATTATAGAAGTACCGCATGACATCCTGTGTTGAAACATAATAACTTTTTTAACATGGAGGTGATTCTGAATGAAACGTATGAGAAACATTTTGGTAATGATTTTAGCTTTATCTATGATGGTTATGCTGGCTGCCTGCGGAAGCAGCGGCGGCAGTTCAGGCGGCGGAGCTGATCAGGAAGCAACTGCTGAAAAAGCAACCGCTGATGAAAACGGCATTCCATACGGTGTCTATGTCGGTGTTGCCGCAGAGATGATGGGTGTTCAGATGGGAATGGATGAGATTCTTGGCGAAGGTGAGAGCTTCTCCATCGAACTCAAGGAGAACAATAAAGTCGAAGTAATCGCAGGAACGGATAAAGGATCCGGAAAATACTCTGTAGAAGGTGACCAGATCACAATCTCTGTCGGTTCTGAAGAGATGACCGGTACCTATTCAGAAAACGCGATTACTGTCGAAGATATGATGGGAATGGGCGTTACCATTCACTTCGGGCTGGAAGGCACAGATGCTGCCGACCCGGCGAACTACATCAGTGATGAAGCGGCTGCATATGTTGGAACATGGGTATCCACTTCCGTTACAGATATCCTTGACGAGCCGGTTGATCTGCCGGATGATGCGCTTCAGTTAACATTTGAAAAAGATATGACTGTCAGCGGTACATTTAACGGAGAAGCGATCGGACCATTTGACTGGGATACTATCCTCGGTCTGGATATCGTGAGCGAAGATCCGTCATTCCTGATCTCGGAAAATGATGACGGTACACTCAGTGTCAGCTATTCCAGTGGAGATGATTACTTTGTATTTGAGATGTCCAAACAGTAATCTTTCGTAAATTCACATATATAACAGATACACAAACAAAAAGATGAGCTGCCAACTTTTGGCAGCTCATCTTTTTTGAAACAGTTCTATTTCAGCGTGATGACCACATGTCTGTACGGCTCTTCGCCAACACTATGGGTCTCAACTGCTTTGTCACCCTGCAGCGCATAGTGGATGATCCGGCGCTCATACGGGTTCATCGGCTCAAGCTCGACATCCTTGCCTGTGCGTTTTGCTTTGCTTGCAAGGTTCTTTGCGAGATTCTCAAGCGTTGCTTTTCTTCTTTCACGGTAGTTTTCCGTGTCCATCTTCACACGAATGTACCGGTCAGAATGTTTGTTTAATGTCAGGTTGGTCAGATACTGCAGTGCATCAAGTGTCTGACCGCGCTTGCCGATCAGTACGCCCATGTCATCACCCTTCAGTTCGACATCGAGCATATCCTTTTCTTCCGCTTCTTTCACGATGATCTCTACGTTCATGTTCATCGCTCCGAATACCTGGGAAAGGAACTCTTTGATCTTGGCTTCTGCTGCCTTGACATCCATCGGCTCTTTTGCAGCTTTAACTTCAGATGATACTTCTGCAACTGCTTCGCTGGCAGCACCTGCAAGACCTGCAGCTGCTCCTAAGATACCGCCGATTGCTTTTTCAGCTTTTGCCTCGGAACCGGCAGCTTCCTCTGTAGTTTCAGCCTTCACTTCACTGACAGCCTCAGCAACTTCTTCAACCGGAGTATCTACCTTTTTGCGTGCACGGATCTTTGCCGGTTTTGCATTGAATCCCAGGAATCCGCTGCCGCCTTTTTCAATGACTTCGTACTCGACCTGATCACTGGTTATTCCCAGTGACACGAGCGCCTCAGTAATGGCGTCATCTACCGTCTTTCCGGAAAATTCCATAAATTCCATGATCAGTTACTCCTACTTTTTCTTTTTGTTCTTACTTTTCTTCTTTGACTGATTCTTATTCTTAGACTGATTTGTGGCTTTGTCTGCAGCTTCTTTTTCAGCAGCGGCCTTTGCCTGCTTCCACTCATCCGGAGATTTGGAGTTGAACTCTTTTACCATTCCGGCTTTTTCTGCCAGGCTTCCCTTTTTCACAGTCTGTTTTGTTGTATCGACATCGATATTTGCTGCGGATGCAGCCTTTTCAGCCATGGTCTTACGACGTGCTGCATTCGGATCTGCTGCAATGTTTCTGGTATTGATCGAAGCATTTCTTGCGATTGTCTGACCGGAAACACCCTTTTTCTCGATCCGTTCTTTTTCCTTTGCAGCTGCCTTTGCCTGATTCTTCTTAACCAGTGCTTCCATATCGACCTTGTCGAAGCGCTTGTTGATGATAAACTGCTGTACGCTTCGGATCAGAGCACCGGCGATCCAGTAGATACCAATACCAACCGGCAGGAAGAATACGAGAACGAGAGAGTAGATCGGCATCATGTAGTTCATCATCTTCATCTGTGCCGCCATCTGATTTCCCTGTGTCGCATTCGGATTCAGGCTCTGGGAAAGACGAATGTTTAAGAACTGTGTACCTGCGGAAATGATCGGGATCAGGATCGCTACTAAAACGATGATCGCAGATCCGTTTCCATGCATCGCGTTCTGGATCAGGATTTTCGGAGAGTACACGATACTTACACCCAGGAAGTTGTTAAACTGGTTGACACTTTCCTGTGTGGATGTGATCAGTGTGGACAGATCCGGGAACTTGTCAGCTAACAGGCTCCAGTTAGACTCTGTACACTTGTAGATAACATCAATAATCGTATCATGTGCTGTCTCTGCCGTAGACAGATCCAGGCTGGTTCCACGGTATACATAGTTACCTTCTTTAACGGTATTAAAGAAATCGGTTATGGTATTTTCATAACCGGATGTTCCCATGATCGCATCTGCCAGGTTTGACATCGTATTTTTTACGCTGTTAACATAACCCGGAACGTTGTAGATTACACGATACAGCGGGAACAGGATCAGAAGCTGGATTGCCATAAAGACGCAGCTTCCGGTTGGGCGGACGCCATACTTTTTGTAGACTTCCTGCGTTTCCATATTCATGGCATTGACAGATGCCTGGTCACGCTTGCCCTGATATTTTTTCTGAATTTTCTGGATCTCGGGATTCATGATGATCGTCATCCGGGAGAACTTCTGCTGCTGATAGGTCAGCGGCAAAAGAATCATATAGATAACGATGGTGAAAATGATGATGGTCAAAGCGACATTGGTAATGCCTGCTTTGGCAAGCAGCATATAAATCCCATCCATAAGGTGTCCCAAAGCGATCGCGATCGGCTTTAAGATACCTGCGTTCATTGATAAAACAATTCCGCTCAAACGATTTTCCTCCTGTAGTGAATCGACAGATTACTTTGTACTTTGTGGTTTTGCATCCGCCCACTCACTATCTTTTGTTTTCAGTAAAGGAACCGGATCATAGCCTCCCTTTGAGATCGGATTGCACCGAAGGATTCTCCAGGCAGCAAGAAGACCTCCCTTGAGGGCACCATGCATCTCTATCGCTTCCTTTCCATAACAGGAACAGGTCGGGAAATAGGGACACTTCGTGGTTTTCATGGGAGAGATATACTTTTGATAAAAATTGATGATTCCTAAAAGTACCTTCTTCATGATTCTTCTTTTCCGGTATCCATCCTATTTTCTTTCAGGATATGCTGTTTTCTGCAAACATGCAGCAATGCGGACTCGATCTCATGATAGGTCGCATCTTTCGCTGCAGTCCTCGCTATCACCACCAGATCCAGTCCACACTGGAACTCTTCTTCGTGGAGACGATAGCTTTCTCTGATCAGTCTCGTCAGACGGTGCCTGACAACACTGTTTCCTACTTTCCTACTGACCGAAATACCCAGGCGGTTGATTCCAACGCTGTTCTCTAACACATATAAGACAAGCTGCCGGTTGCCAAAGGATTTCCCCTTCCGGTAAACCTTGCGAAAATCTTCATTTTTTTTCAATGATTCTGAAAATCGCATCTGATCTCCTTTTTGTCAGTGGAATCCTTCCGGGCCTAAAACCTACAAAAACCCGAAAGGGAATCTTCCCATGGGGAATCTTTCCTTGAAAAAAGAAAAAGACCACATAGGAGTGTGGCCTAAGCAGTCAGTTTCTTTCTTCCCTTTGCTCTTCTGGCAGCGATTACTTTACGGCCACCTGCAGTACGCATTCTCTGACGGAATCCATGTACTTTCTTTCGCTGTCTTTTCTTCGGCTGATATGTCATCTTCATGTTGATTCACCTCCCTTTCTTCCTTATTATAATGTGCAGGGTCTGATCGCGCATGCTCTCAAACCGCGTAGCTTTTTTATTATATCAGAAACCTTTTCTCTGTCAAGAATGAATGTTTTTTGAAAATAAACCGTTATTTCGCCGAATTTTGCGTTTTTTTTATTCAATTATCTGTCATACATTAAATTACGTTCCATCATTGAAAATACGAAGATAATAAGTTACAATAGGTAACAGAATATTTTTACCCCACTTATCACAAGGGATAAAGACACATTTTTCTTTCTTTTTAAATATATGACAATTATAGAAAAAAACTGGGATCAGATCCTGGAAAAGGTAAAAGAAGACTACGAAATCACGAATGTTGCATTCAATACCTGGTTGAAACCTCTTAAGATTTATTCTGTTGAAGATAACAAAATCACCCTTCTTGTTACAAACGAATCTATCGCTGTTACTTTAATAAGGAAGAAATACGCACTTCCTCTTCAGGTTGTGATTGAAGAGATGACCGGCGAACCTTATGAGATTGATTTTGTCATGCAGGGACAGGTTCCGCAAAAAAAGGCGGCAGCCGCACCTTTGAATAAGAAGCCGGGCAGCATTGCAAAAGAGGAAAATCATTCCAACCTGAATCCGAATTATACATTCGATTCGTTTGTCGTCGGTAATAACAACCGGTTTGCACATTCCGCTTCCCTTGCAGTAGCAGAGCAGCCGGGCGAGATTTACAACCCGCTGTTTTTATATGGCGGTGTCGGACTTGGCAAAACACATCTGATGCATTCCATCGCACATTATATTCAGGAAAACATTCCTGAGATGAAGGTGCTTTATGTCACATCAGAGACATTTACCAATGAAGTGATCGACGGCATCCGGAACGGTACGATGCAAAAGCTTCGTGAAAAATATCGCAACACCGATGTACTCTTAGTCGATGACGTACAGTTTATCATCGGAAAAGAAAGTACACAGGAAGAATTTTTCCATACCTTTAACGAGTTGCATGTTGCAAAGAAGCAGATCATCATCTCCAGTGATCGTCCGCCAAAAGAAATGGTGACCTTAGAAGAGCGGATCCGCTCCCGTTTTGAATGGGGACTGACCGCAGACATCGGTTCACCTGATTACGAGACGCGTATGGCGATCCTTCGCAAGAAGATCGAGCAGGATAATTTCTACATGGATGACGAGATCCTGAACTACATCGCAGTGAATCTGAAGTCCAATATCCGCGAGCTTGAAGGCGCATTAAACAAACTTTTTGCCTATGCAAATCTGGAGCAAAAAGAAATCACCATGGAGATCGCGCAGAAGGAGCTTGAGAATCTGATCAACCCAGATGTGAAAAAGGAAGTCACACCGCAGCTGATCATGGAGGTCGTTGCAGAGCACTTTAACATCTCCGTTGACCAGATCATGTCCAAGTCCCGTACCAAGGACATCGCGCTTCCGAGACAGATCGTGATGTATCTTTGCAAAAATATGACCAGCCTTCCTTTGGAATCGATTGGCCGTCTGATCGGCGGAAGAGATCACTCCACGATCCTGCATGGCGTCAATAAGGTAAAGGATGAGTTTGACAGGGATAAGGATTTTAAGCAGACCGTAGAGACGATCCAGAAAAAAATCAATCCGAATTATTAACAAAGAACTGTGGAAAACCCGGTATTTATTGTTTATAGTTCGTGGAATTACCGTGAATAACTTAATTTTTTGTGTGTAAAATGATTTTCTTCATCTTTACTGCATTGATAGGTGATTTCGATGGCAAACCATTCATCCACGAATTATCCGAATTCTTTACGCAAAATACCAACACGATTTTTGAAAGATACGAACAGCGAAAACCGCCTGTTTTTCATACAAAAATACGTTTTCCACATATTCACAGCCACTACGATTAAGAATACGAAACTGATTTAATTATAAATAGCTTTCATCCCGGAAGGAGTTGTTCACATTATGAAAATTACATGTTCCAGACAAAATTTGATCAAAGGTGTATCTACTGTTAACAAAGCAGTTCCGACCAGAACGACAATGCCGATCCTTTATTGCATTCTGATCAATGCAGAAGCAGATCAGATCCGCCTGACGGCAAACGATATGGAACTTGGCATTGAGACAGTCGTAGAAGGAACGATCATTGAAAGAGGAAAGATCGCACTGGATGCAAAGCTCTTTTTTGATATCGTAAGAAAACTTCCGGATAATGAAGTGACGATCGAGACAGGAGACTCCTTCCAAACAAAGATCACATGTGAAAATGCAGAGTTCAAACTGATCGGACAGGATGCGGATGAGTTTTCGCCGCTTCCGTTTGTTGCCATGTCTGATGCTGTGACGTTATCACAGTTTACATTAAAGGAAATGATTCGACAGACGATCTTTTCCATTGCGGATAATGACAGCAATAAGATCATGACCGGTGAATTGTTTGAGATCAAGGGTGACCGCTTAGAGGTTGCTTCTCTTGACGGGCACCGTATCTCGATCAGAAGAGAAGGTCTGAATAATCATTATGAAGACCGCAGACTGATCGTCCCGGGTAAATCACTGCAGGAGATCAGTAAGATTTTACCGGGTGATGCGGACAAAAATGTGAATATCTATTATACGGAAAACCATATTTTGTTTGCATTTGATGAAACAATGGTCGTATCCCGTCTGATCGAAGGAAATTATTTCCAGATCGAGCAGATGCTTTCTTCTGATTATGAGACGAAGCTTGTGATCAACAGAAGATTGCTGCTTGACTGTATTGAGCGTGGATCCCTTTTAACAAGTGAAAGCGAAAAGAAGCCGGTGATCTTTGATATCAGGGATAACCAGATGGAATTAAAGATCCGTTCCTTTGTCGGATCGATGAATGAGATCATTCCGATCCAGAAGGAAGGTGCTGATCTGATGATCGGATTCAATCCGAAGTTCTTCATCGATGCGCTGCGTGTTCTGGATGAAGAGGAGATCACACTTTATCTGATCAATCCGAAAGCACCGTGCTTTATCAGAGATGCGGAAGAGATGTATACCTATCTGATCCTTCCGGTTAATTTCAATGAGGGTGACTACTAAAATGGAAAAAGTAATGATTAAAGATGACTTCATTAAGCTGGGCCAGGCGTTGAAGCTTGCCGGATTTGTCGGATCCGGTGTGGATGCGAAGATGGTGATCCAGGATGGTATGGTCTATGTAAACGGTGAAGTGGAACTTCAGAGAGGAAAGAAGCTGTATCCGGGTGATGTTGTGACATTTCAGGACGAAAGCTTTCAGATTGAAGGATGATCATAAAGTCACTGGAATTACAGGATTTCAGAAATTATCACAATTTAAAAATTGATTTTTCAAAAGATACCAACATTCTCTATGGTGATAATGCGCAGGGAAAAACGAATGTTTTGGAAGCGTTATATTTGAGCAGTACGTCGAGATCCCATAAGGGAAGCAGGGACCGTGAAATGATCCGGTTCGGTGCAGATGAAGCGCATATCCGCACGATTCTTTGTAAAAACGGGCGGGATTATCAGATCGATATGCATCTGAAAAAAAATAATACCAGGGGAATCGCAATTGACCGGATTCCAATCCGAAAGGCCAGCGAGCTTTTTGGAATCATGAATACGGTCTTTTTTTCGCCAGAAGATCTGAACATTATCAAAATGGGACCTTCGGAAAGAAGACGGTTTCTGGATATGGAACTCAGCCAGCTTGACCGAATTTATCTGGCGGATCTTTCCGATTATCATAAAGTATTGAAACAACGAAATAAGCTTTTGAAGGAACTCGATGACCATCCGGAATGGATGGAGACCCTGCAGGTTTGGAACAGTCAGCTCACAGCTGCGGGAAAACGGGTGATCAGACAGCGGCGTGTTTTTTTACGGACGCTTGATGAGATCACGTCTGAGATTCATAAGGAGCTGACCGGCGGGAAAGAGGAACTTGAGATTTCCTATGAGCCGGATGTAACAGAAGATTATTTTGAAGAGAAGCTGTTTTTACAGGAAGACAAAGACAGGCTGTTGAAGACGACGACAGTCGGACCGCACAGGGATGATATCAAGTTCCAGATCAATGGAATCGATATCAGAAAATTCGGATCCCAGGGACAGCAGCGGACGGCGGCGCTTTCTTTAAAGCTTGCAGAGATCGAGTTGGTCAGAAAGACGGTACAGGATACACCGATCCTTCTTTTGGATGATGTTTTATCAGAGCTCGACAGTAACAGACAAACGGATTTATTAAACCATATTCATGACGTCCAGACGGTGATTACCTGTACCGGCCTGGAAGAGTTTGTAAAAATGCGGTTTCCGATCGACAAAGTATTTTATGTCAGACAGGGAACGGTTAGAACGGAGGAGACATTATGAGCACCACTTACGAAGAGGAATTCCAGGTAGAAGGGACTCCGGAAGAATACGGTGGAGATCAGATTCAGATTTTAGAGGGTCTTGAAGCGGTCAGAAAGCGTCCGGGTATGTATATCGGCAGCACTTCGTCCCGCGGTCTTCATCATCTGGTATATGAAATTGTTGATAATGCAGTGGATGAAGCACTGGCAGGATACTGTACGCAGATCATAGTTGAGATCAATAAGGACGGGACTGCTACGATCACGGATAATGGTCGAGGGATTCCGGTTGATATCAACCACAAGTCCGGCCGTCCGGCGGTCGAGGTCGTATTTACGGTGCTTCATGCCGGCGGTAAATTCGGCGGTGGCGGATACAAGGTATCCGGCGGTCTGCATGGTGTAGGCGCATCTGTTGTAAATGCGCTTTCAAACTGGCTTGAAGTAAAGGTCCGCAGAAACGGACATGTGTATCAGCAGCGTTATGAACGCGGTAAGGTAATGTATGATCTGAAGGTCGTCGGCAATTGCGGTGAATCTCAGACCGGCTCTCAGATTACATTCCAGCCGGATGATACGATTTTTGATGATGTTGTATTTGATTACGATACATTAAAACAGCGTCTTCGCGAGATGGCATTTCTGACCAAGGGTCTTCGGATCACATTACGTGACAACAGAGGCGAAGAGGTCAGAGAGCATACGTTCCATTATGAAGGCGGTATTAAAGAGTTTGTAACCTATCTGAATAAGGGAAAAACACCTCTTTATAATGATGTGATCTATTGTGAAGGCATGCGCGACGACATCTATGTGGAAGTTGCGATGCAGCACAATGATTCCTTTAACGAATCAACATTCAGTTTTGTAAACAATATCATCACACCAGAAGGTGGTATGCACTTATCCGGTTTCAGAAATGCATTGACCAAGACCTTCAATGCCTATGCAAAGGCAAACAAGATCTTAAAGGATTCAGACCCGCCGCTTTCGGGTGAGGATATCCGTGAGGGTATGACGGCGATCATCAGTATTAAGATCAGTGAGCCGCAGTTTGAAGGCCAGACAAAACAGAAGCTTGGAAACAGTGAAGCAAGAGGTGCTGTAGACGGCATCGTTTCTGAGCAGTTGAAGATTTACTTAGAGCAGAATCCTGTTGTTGCAAAAAGCATTTGTGAAAAATCGCTTCTTGCGCAGCGTGCAAGGGAGGCAGCAAGAAAGGCAAGAGATCTTACAAGAAGAAAGACTGCCTTAGAGAGTGCTGCACTTCCCGGTAAGCTTGCGGATTGTTCGGATAAGGATCCGGCAAACTGTGAGATCTATATCGTCGAGGGTGATTCCGCGGGCGGTTCCGCAAAGACCGCAAGAAGCCGTGCGACCCAGGCGATTCTTCCGCTGCGTGGAAAGATCCTGAACGTGGAAAAGGCACGTGAGGATAAAATCTATGCGAATGCAGAGATCAAGGCAATGATCACGGCATTCGGAACCGGTATTCATGAAGACTTTGATATTTCAAAAATTCGCTACAACAAGATCATCATCATGACCGATGCCGACGTCGACGGCGCGCACATCAGTACGCTGCTTTTGACATTCCTGTATCGGTTCATGCCGGATCTGATCCGCGAAGGTCATGTATATCTGGCAACACCGCCGCTTTACAAGATCGAGAAAAACCGTAAGGTCTGGTATGCATACAGCGATGAGCAGTTAAACCAGATCCTGACAGAGATCGGTCGTGACTCCAGCAACAAGATCCAGCGTTACAAAGGTCTGGGTGAGATGGATGCGGAGCAGCTCTGGGAGACCACAATGGATCCGGAGCGCAGAATCTTGAAGCGCGTTACCATGGATGATGAGACAAAGTCCGAGCTTGATCTGACCTTCACCATCCTCATGGGAGACCAGGTAGAGCCGCGAAGAGACTTTATAGAAGAAAATGCTAAGTACGTACAGAATCTTGACGTATAAGCATGGAAAGGGACAACATGGACGATAAAGTATTTGATCAGATTCACGAGGTGGACCTGAAAAAAACAATGGAGACATCCTATATCGACTACGCGATGAGTGTTATCGCTTCGCGTGCGCTCCCGGATGTCAGAGACGGTCTGAAGCCTGTACAGAGACGTGTGCTGTATTCGATGATCGAACTTAACAATGGTCCCGACAAACCACACAGAAAGAGTGCGCGTATCGTCGGTGATACCATGGGTAAATACCATCCGCACGGTGACAGCTCGATCTATGGCGCCCTGGTCAATATGGCACAGGAATGGTCAACGCGGTATCCGCTCGTAGACGGACACGGTAACTTCGGTTCGGTCGACGGTGACGGCGCTGCAGCGATGCGTTATACGGAAGCACGTCTGTCAAAAATCTCCATGGAGATGCTTGCAGACATCAATAAAAATACGGTTGATTTCATGCCGAACTTTGACGAGACGGAAAAAGAGCCGACGGTTCTGCCGTCCCGTTATCCGAATCTTCTCGTCAACGGTACGACCGGTATTGCGGTCGGTATGGCAACGAATATCCCGCCACACAATCTGCGTGAGTCGATCGCTGCAGTTGTGAAGATCATTGATAACATCATTGAGGAAGACCGCGACACGACGATCGAGGAGTTATTGCAGATCGTTAAAGGTCCGGATTTCCCGACCGGTGGCGAGATCCTCGGTACTTCCGGTATCGAACAGGCCTACCGCACAGGTCGCGGTAAGATCCGTGTGCGTGCTGTGACGGATATTGAACCGATGGCAAACGGCAAGAACCGTATTGTCGTAACAGAGTTGCCGTTTTTGGTCAATAAGGCAAGACTGATTGAAAAGATCGCAGAGCTTGTTCGTGATAAACGAATCGATGGTATCACGGATCTGCGTGATGAATCCGACAGACAGGGTATGCGTGTCTGCATCGAGCTTCGACGCGACTCAAATCCGAATGTTATTTTGAACCAGCTGTACAAACATACGCAGCTGCAGGATACATTTGGTGTGATCATGCTGGCGCTTGTGAACAACGAGCCGAAGGTCCTGAACCTGCACCAGCTTCTGACACATTATCTGAATCATCAGAAGGATGTCGTTACACGCCGGACAAAGTACGAACTGAATAAGGCAGAAGAGCGGGCACATATTTTAGAGGGCTTGCTGATCGCACTTGATAACATTGATGAAGTCATTTCGATCATCCGCGGAAGCCGTAATACGCAGGAAGCAAAAGAAAACCTGATCGCGCGCTTTGGACTGACAGATGCACAGGCACAGGCAATCGTTGATATGCGTCTGCGTGCGCTGACCGGTCTGGAACGCGAGAAGATTGAAAATGAATACAAAGAGCTGATGGAAAAGATCGCGGAGTTGAAGGCGATCCTTGCAGATGAGAAAAAGCTGCTTGGCGTCATCCGTGAAGAGATTCAGCTGATCGCTGACAAGTACGGCGATGACCGTCGTACCTCCATCGGATACGATGAGTATGACATTTCCATGGAAGATCTGATCCCGGATAAAGATACCGTGATCACGATGACAAATGTCGGTTACGTGAAGCGGATGTCTCCGGATAATTTCCGTGCGCAGAACCGTGGCGGACGCGGCATTAAGGGAATGGAGACGATTGAAGATGATTACATCGAGAATCTCTTCATGACGACAACACATAAATATATTCTCTTTTTCACAAACCGCGGACGGGTGTATCGTCTGAAGGCATACGAGATTCCGGAGGCGAGCAGAACCTCACGCGGTACAGCGGTGATCAATCTCTTACAGCTGATGCCGGAAGAAAAGATCACAGCTGTCATCCCAATCGATTCGTTTGAAAAGGAAGGCTATCTTTTCTTTACAACCAAGAAGGGAATCGTAAAGCGTACGGCGGTTTCAGATTTCGGAAATATCAGAAAGACCGGTATCATCGCAATCTCCCTGCGGGATGAGGATGATCTGATCGAAGTGAAATACACAGATGGAGACCAGGATATTTTCCTGACGACCAGAAAGGGTCAGTGCATCCGATTCCACGAGACGGATGTTCGTTGCAGCGGCCGTTCCGCAATGGGTGTAACGGGAATCCGTCTTGTTGGCAGCGATGAAGTGATCGGTGTCCAGACAGAAGACGAAGGCGAATATATCCTCTTTGTATCTGAGAAGGGGCTTGGAAAGTGCACAAAGACAGATGAGTTTTCACCGCAGAACCGTGGAGGAAAAGGCGTCCGCTGCTACAAGATTGTGGATAAGACCGGTGAACTTGCCGGCGTCAAAGCAGTCAGCAGAGATGACGAGATCATGATGATCACAACAGAAGGAATTCTGATCCGGATGCGTGTCGCTGATATTTCAGTCATCGGCAGAACCACATCCGGTGTCAAGCTGATCAACATGCAGGACGGCGTGACGGTCGCAAGCATCGCGAAGGTGCAGGAAGAAAACCCGCTCCCGCCGGAGGATGGCGAATAAAGTGTATTGTCAGCTCTGGATATAGGTATATAACTGGCAGGACTGACATAAAAACAATATATGTCAGTCCTGTTTGTTTCATAGAGTAAATCTGAGCTGACAAAAGTACGTAAACAGTCAGTCCTATGATGTTAAGTAAATGCATCCGGGCTGACAACAATACGTAGAAGGTCAGTCCGGAAGACAAGTCATAAAGGAAAAGAACTATGAGAGAACTTGAAGTAAACAAAATCACAGAAGCGGTCCGCGACATGTGTATCAAGATCAACCATGAGCTGTCAGATGATATGAAGCAGGCGCTTAACGGAGCGGAAGCTTCTGAAAAGTCTCCGCTTGGAAAGAAAATCCTGGGACAGCTGCAGGAAAATCTGCAGATCGCAGAGTCAGAGATGATCCCAATCTGCCAGGATACGGGAATGGCGGTGCTGTTTTTTGAGATCGGACAGGATGTGCACCTTACAGGCGGCGATTTTACAGATGCTGTCAATGAAGGGGTACGACAGGGATATACAGAAGGATTTTTAAGAAAGTCTGTTGTGTCTGATCCGCTGATTCGTGAAAACACGAAAGATAACACGCCGGCTGTCATCCACACTTCGATCGTGCCGGGTGAACAGGTGAAGATCACACTGGCTCCGAAGGGATTCGGCAGCGAGAACATGAGCCGTGTGTTCATGTTAAAGCCGGCCGACGGTATCGAAGGCGTTAAGAATGCAATCCTGACTGCAGCAGCGGATGCAGGCCCGAATGCCTGTCCTCCGATGGTGCTTGGCGTGGGTGTCGGCGGCACATTTGAAAAGTGTGCACTGATGGCAAAGCAGGCGCTGACCAGACCGGTCGGCACACATTCCGAGATTCCCTATGTCCATGAGATGGAAGAAGAGCTGCTTGATAAGATCAACGGCCTCGGCATCGGACCGGGCGGTCTTGGCGGTACGACTACGGCACTTGCTGTTAATATCAACACCTATCCGACGCACATCGCCGGCCTTCCGGTGGCGGTCAACATCTGCTGCCATGTAAACCGGCATATTTCCGTGGTTCTGTAAATTGCTTAACTAGTCTATAAAAGAGTTTTTGAAAAGACATAAGAAAAGGAAAATCCAATGTCAAAGGAAATGAAATTACAATTACCACTTACTAAGGACATTTCATCATCTCTTCGCGCAGGTGATTATGTGTACCTGACAGGGACAATCTATGTGGCGCGTGACGCTGCGCATAAGCGCATGATTGAGGGATTGGCGGAAGGAAAAGATCTGCCGTTTGATGTGAAGGATGCTGTGATCTATTATATGGGTCCGTCTCCGGCAAGAGAGGGTCGCCCAATCGGTTCTGCGGGTCCGACAACGGCGACGCGTATGGACCGCTATGCACCGACGCTTCTTGATATGGGACTTTCCGGCATGATCGGCAAGGGCAAACGCTCCCCGGAAGTGCTGGATGCGGTCTGCAGAAACAAGGCAGTTTATTTTGCCGCAGTCGGCGGCGCAGGCGCACTTTTGTCACAGCGGATCAAGAAATCAGATGTGATCGCATATGATGATCTGGGTGCGGAAGCTGTCAGAAGACTGGAAGTAGAGGACTTCCCGGTGATCGTTGTGGCAGACTGTGAAGGAAACAATCTGTATGTGACAGCGGTGGAGGAGTATCGCCGTGCATAGCAACGACTACAACTATATTACCTATCCGCGGAATTTTGCGTCATATAAATGGGCAAAACCGATTCTCGTTTTCATACTTTTTCTCATTATCTATCTTGTCGGTGGTGCGATCCTGGTCATGTTTATGGACCGGACCGGAGCTTCTCCGGTCGAAAGTCTGGGGTTAGGCTATGATTCGATGAACGTTTCATCGGTAAGCGGTGTATTGACGAATCTCGGGTCCGTTGCATGGATGCTGCCATCACTTGCGCTAGCTGTTTTCATTGTAAAGGAGCGGCCGTTTTCATCCTATTCCTCTGCACGGGGCGGATGGAATTTTAAGATCTTCTTTTTGTCGATGCTGGTTGCGGTGATTATTTTTGCCGTACATACTGTGATCCGCTTTTTAACGGGGAACTTATATCCGTTTGATAACCAGTTCACACTGGCAGGTTTTATCGTGCTGACGCTGATCGGACCGATCCAGTGCGTAGCGGAGGAATATGTTTTTAGGGGGTTCATGCTGCAGACCATCGGATCCTGGACACGCTTGCCGGTCTTCGCAGTGATCATTCAGGTCGCAGTCTTTATGGCGCTCCATCCCTATAATCTGGCGGGGCGGATCTCCGTAGGTTTTTCTGCACTCATCTTTGCACTTTGCGCATGGTTTGGCAGGGGACTGGAGATATCGAGCGGCCTGCATGTTGTGAATAACATGTTCGCATTCTACATGACCGGATTCGGGATCGATCGGATTAAGTCAGCGGTTACTACAACAGAGCTGGCGTCAACGATGATCATAGACATCATTTTCCTCGTAGTCATGCTGATCATTATCAGAAAATGCCGCTGGTTTGGGGAGCGGAAAAAAGATGACATCACGGCATTCGACACAAAGATGGCAGCAAGGGCAGAGGCAAAAATGAGATAGTGTAGAAAACAGACGGTGAGAAATTTATGACGAAGATCCAAATATTATATTTTCTGGAAGCAGCCAGACAAAAAAACATCACACGTGCAGCAAATACGCTATTCGTTTCCCAGCAGGTCGTCAGCCGACAGATCAAAAAGCTTGAAGAGGAGATCGGGTTTCCGCTGTTTATCAGAAACGGTCGCCAGCTGGAGCTGACAGAGGGCGGCATTCTCTTTAATGATTTCTATAGCAAAATGATTCAGGGAGAGAAGGAAATGTTTGCCCGGGCGCGCAACCTGATGCAGGTCAAAGATATTACGCTCAAGATTGGTGTTCTAAATATCAGCCGGATCTATGACTGGATCGCGGAAGCCAGCGGGGTCTTTGAAGAAGCCGGTATCAAATGTATGCTGCTGACAGAAATCGGGTCTTTTAATGAGTTATACCAGAAGATCATCAGCGGGCAGCTTGATATGATCATTTCGTTATCTGATGAGAGTGAGGATCTTCCGGAAAACATCATTCGTAAAAACATTTGCAGCACCTGGCCACAAATCGTAATCTCTGACCGGCATCCGGCATATCATGAAGGACTTAAGCTGGAAGAGCTTAAAAATTATGAGATATATATGCTTTCAAATCGTTTTTCAAAATATGCGATGCGAAATACCATGGCACATTGCAAAGAGTATGGAATGAACACGGAAAATATTGTCGTGTTTGATGATATTGCAAGCTTGGAAATGGCTTTGTTAAACGGCAAAGGCTACACGATTGCTTATGAGCAGTATTTCAGGAACACGACAGGACATTTGAAATTTTTCACGGCAGGAAACGCAGATGTCTATCAGGAAAATGCGTTCATGATCGCATATGATATGTCGAAGAAGGATCTGATCGAGCCGTTTGCAAATTATCTGGAGCAGATGGAGATGTAAAATCAGTCCTGAAAAGCAGACATGTGAAAACTATGAAAGAAATGACCGTAGAGTAGAAAAGTACAACCTTTTGGTTGTACTTTTTGCGTTTAAGAGGTGTTTTACGGTGCTTAATAAAAATTTTATAATAATAGTAATCCATAGTGGTACGTTTATGAAACAAAAAGGATTACAGGTTGTTTATGAGAAAGGAAGTGTAAGAATGAAGGTATTCGGATTTTGTTCCGGAAGAAAAAATGGCAACACAGAAATCATGATGAAGGAAATCTTCATGGCAATTGAAAAGCGCATCCCGGATGCGGAATGTGAGTTCGTCCGTGTACAGGAGACGGAGATCAACACCTGTGTCGGCTGTGAAAGCTGCATGGTGAATCACCTGAAAGGAAACTGGGAGTTTAGATGCATCCATAAAAACGGTTCCGATCATTTTTACGCGATTGAGCAGAAAATGCGTGAGGCAGATATTATCATTGTTTCAAGCCCGGCATACAATCTGCTGCCGACGGGCCAGCTGATCAAGCTGTTAAACAAAATGCATGCCTCCGGCAATTACAGAGACATGGTGGAAAAAGAGAACAAGATCGGCGCAGCGTTCTCAATCGGCGGAACGGACTGGACAAACTTCACGTTGAATGTCTGCAAAATGATCGCGATGGAAATGGCCGGCTCTTACGAAGCGCTTGTGGATGCGGTACATTTTGATTTTATGCCGTCAAAGGGCGCAGTTCTGTTAGAGGATGATGTTTTAGAGCGGATGCGCAAAATGGGTGATAACCTGGCAGATGCATATCTTGCAAAACAGGAAGGCAAGACACTGGAATATGTCGGAACGACAGGTATTTGTCCGGACTGCCACGGCAATTTGTTAGAAAAGAGAGCAGACGGTTGGTATTGCCCGCAGTGTCTGACAAAGGCTACACTTTCCATGGTGGATGACGATCTGATCGTAGATTTTACGGAAGAAGAGATCGCGAAGAACCGCTGGTCGATCTGGGGCAAGCGGCTGCATGATAACAACATCCGTAAGGGACATAAAAAAGCTGCTGACAACATGGCAACCATCAAAGAGAAATCTCCACAGTATGCAGCTTATGATCGGGCAATGGAATTACCTGAGCCGATCAAATAAAGATTGATAGAAACAGACAATTAGGTTTTAGAGATCTGTTTTGAAACAGGAGGTTGAAAATGGAGAAAAAGAAAAACATAGGTCTTGGTTTTTACGGCTATATGCTGCTGATCTTCCAGGCGGCTGCATTCTTTACACAGATTGTTTTTACAAACTATCCGATGAACATTCTGGCTGATTTCTACGGCGGCGCGACCTTGCTGCCGAAGATCTTTACGGCAGGTACGTTATGTGCCATCGTATTCCAGCTGATCATGTCAAAAAACATCGGTAAGATCAAAAGTATTAAGAGACTGACCACGATCACCGGCGCGATCGCACTGATCATGGGATGTGTCATCACATTCTATCCACCGGCATTCGGCCTGGCAATTCCATATCTGGTCTGCTTCTTCCTGGAGTCCTTCTTCGTAGTTATTTACTGTACATTTGCCTGCAGTATCCTGACAGGTCAGTGGTTCCCGAGAAGAAAAGGTACCATCATGGGTATCGCAACACTGGTATTCCCGATCGGTAATGGTCTGCTCGGAACATTTGCAGGTCAGGTATTTAAGAATGGCGCACCGGATCCGAAGGCTGGTTTCCTTCCGTTCCTGATCATCTGTATCGTTGGATGGCTGATCGGTGTGATCTTTGTAAAGGATTTCCCGGAGCAGGTTGGCGCATACAGAGACAACGACAGAAGCTTTACGCCTGAGATGGCTAAGCAGATGATGGAAGAAGAAATCGAAAACAGAAAGACCACCGTTTGGGGTCCGAAGCACACGATGGTAAACAGAGATTTCTGGTTTGCAAGTGTAACCTGTGGTCTTCTTCTGATGTTCTCCGTAGGTATGATGACCCAGTCCTCTTATGTACTGGCATCCTATGAAACCATCAATTTTGGTCTGGTAATGGCACTTGTTATGGTATTCGGTATCATCGGCAGTTATGTACTTGGTGTTATCGATACCGCGATCGGTACGAAAAAAGCGATGATCATCGCAGTAGTGATCATGGTTATCTCCGGTGTGATCGGTGCGGTTCCGCAGGCAAACTGCCTGGTGGCTGCAATGCTTCTTCTGGCAGTCTTCATGGGTGCTTCATCTAACTTTACCGTATCTGTGGCTGCACAGTACTGGAGAAGAGAGGACTTCCCGAGCGTGTTCGCTTGCCTGAACCCGATCGCAAACATCTTCAACGCATTTGCACCGACTGTTGTAGCAATGCTGATCTACTCCTTCTTCGGATATCGCCTTTGCTTCATCGTCATCGCGATCGCAGGTGTTGTAGGTATCATCCTGATGCTTCTCTTCAGCAAGAAGCATGTTAAGGCTGTGGATGATAAGTATCGTGAAGCAGCAGGCAAGCCGCTGGATGAAGAACTGGCAACGAGAAAATAGTTTTCTGACAGTTTTGATATTATGTCAGGGATTCGTTTTAGAAAAATATGTTGGAGATGTCGATTTCGATATATTTCCATAAACAACCTTCGCAGACCGGCCGTGGGAGAGATCCTGTGGCCGGTTTGCGTTATGTGCGGATAAAAAATGATATAAATGTAGAAAAAAACCCAGAAAAGTAGTAAGCTATATGTGGAGATTTTAAAAATGTTAAAGAAGGAGGATAAAGATATGGCTAATCCTGCTGTAACAGTTGTAGGTGTGATCATCTGGATCGTTTGTCTGGTTCTTAACATTTATCTGGCGAAAAAGAAAAATCGTTCGGTCGCAGCTTGGGTAATTCTTAGTATTTTCTTTTCCTGGATCGCATTGATCATCAATGCTGTTATGAAACCAAAAGAACCAACCCAAAATAGTTAAATGAAAAGCGGGAGCGGTCAGAAAGTGACCGCTCTCATTCATTTTTCTGGTAATTCGTCGGTTGACAAGAAAAGCGGACTTTAGTATACTGACATGTGCAGTCATCAAAACATGGCTGTCAATTATATAAGAGCAAATAGCTCAGGCAAATGAGGAGAAGTACTCAAGTTGGCTGAAGAGGCGCCCCTGCTAAGGGTGTAGGTCGGGAGACCGGCGCGAGGGTTCAAATCCCTCCT
>CADBRG010000291.1 GCA_902797015.1 uncultured Lachnospiraceae bacterium | reverse complement strand
TTTTTAATCAAGGTTTTAATCACGCAGGATAGAAAGCGTGTATTGAATGTAGATGATATACGGATGAATAACAGCGGTGACGGTCATGAGATCTGGTTCACAAATAAGGATGGGGAACAGATTCTAGCTGCCAGATATGAAGATGCAGATCTTACCCAGATGGCCATTGACGATTATGTCTGCTGGCTGGATAACGATAAAGATGAGACCTTTTCATTTCTCGAAGAGGACCTCTTCAAGGCGGTTTGCAAAGCAAGGGAAGAAGCACTTCATTTAAGAGCTGTTACAGAGTAAATTGTTTTGAAAAATGAATAAGTAACGAGTAAAAGACACTTTCTGTATTGTATGTACAGGAAGTGTCTTTTTTGCGTTTCGGGGAAGACTCTGAAGCGATGAGGAAGGGAGACAAACATGAATGAGCAGTATCATACAGGGAATGCAAGCGTGGATGCCATGACCAATCTGCATATCCAGGGGAATATGGTTCCGTTTGCATGGTATCAGACTATTTTGCGGCCGAACGGAAAACCATACCTTCTGGCGATCATTATCCTGGCAGATCTGGTCTATTGGTTTAAGCCAGTAGAAGTACTAGATGAAGTGTCAGGACGGTTTCTTGGATGGCGTAAGCGATTTAAAGCTGATCTTCTCCAGAAAAGCTATAAGAGCTATGAAGAGGTCCTTGGAGAATCCAGACACAGTATCAAGACTGCAATGGATGCACTAGAAGATCTTGGTGTGATCCGGCGTGAGTTCCGGGAAATCAGGACAGCTGGAGGAATTGCAAATAACGTGATGTTTATTGATCTGGATGTGGATATTTTGAAGAAACTTACATATCCGGAGATGGCTGAAGAAGCTGATAAATGCAATCAAGAGGAGCAGTCTGATACCCCTCCCCCAAAATTTTCGGGGAGGGTGGTACAGAATTCTGATGGAGGGTCTGTAAAAGTTTTAAGGGAGACTCCCACAGAAAAATGCAGGACAAATACAGAGAATACTACAGAGACTACAACGGAGAGTACTTTAGCTATCAATCAGCCTGCAAATCAGCGTATAACACTCACAAGTGATCGATATGATGTGATTGATCGTAGAAAGGCGTATGAGGAGTTGATCAGAGAAAATATCTGCTATGACGTTCTCATGCAGGAAGCGGATCTTTCAGTCAGAGGGATCTTTGAGAATCTTTACACACTGATCTGCGATGTGGTCTGCCAGGAGCGAAGCACGATACGTATTGACGGGTATGATATGCCTTGTGATGTGGTCCGTTCCCGCTTTCTGAAGCTGAATATGGAGCATCTTCGGTATGCAGCCTATGCGATTTCCAACACAACAACCAAAGTGGTAAATATCCGCGCATACATGCTCACAACGCTGTATCATGCCCTGGAAACCATGCATACTTACTGGTCGCAGAAAGCAAATCATGATCTGTATTCCGGAGCATTTCTGGAAGGATCTGCGCAAAGACGAAATGGATGAGGAGGATTGTTTAATGGTTTTGGATAAAGAGCAGCTGTCGGTATTGTTACTGGAGCTTGAAGACGGCGTATTGGACCGGCTGCACGCAGATCTCAGGAATCTACGGAATGAACTGGATTTCCTGAAGTCAGAAGAGGCACACCGGGATATGATCAAAACAGTGGCACTTCGTAGTCCAACATTGGATGCCGGTACTGCAGGGAATGAGAAGAGTGGCCTGCCGGAGCTGGAGAATATCATCCTGGAGAATATCAGAGAGCAGAAAAAAATCCTGGAGAAATGCATACGAAACTGCATGAATAAGCAGTTGGTTATATATCAGATTTTTCGAAGCTTCCTGCAGTTTACTGAAAAGGACAAAAAAATACTGCGACTTACTTTGCGAAACAGTCTCGAAAGCAGCGTGGATATATTGAGGGAAGAGGGGATGATCACATCTAAGCGATCTCTGTCAAAAATGAAAATGACGCTTCTGGATCAGCTGCTCGATAAGGTAAATAAAGAAATTGCAGTCATTCCTGAGTATGATGAATGATCGAAACATACACATTGTGTAAATTCGAAAGATATGTTATAATATACACAACGTGTAAATTCTTTTGAGAGGAAATAAGTTATGGATTCAGCGGATAAGATCAGGGAATTACGTGAAAAAACAGGAATGAGCCGTAAGGAGTT
>CADBRG010000290.1 GCA_902797015.1 uncultured Lachnospiraceae bacterium | reverse complement strand
CTGTCTTAATATCCCAGCCATCCAGTACTGTTTCCGTGCCGTAAAGCCCGGTAAAATGATCCTTTGCCCGAAGATACGTTTGCTTCTGATGCGCATACCCTCTTGACACATCAGGGATGATCACGATCTTAGGATCCCAGCGCTCCGGCTGTTTTTGCATCAAAGAAAACACTTCTTTCATTCCAAACATTGCATTGTTTGCAACATATGCCGCAAAATGTATGACAGGATCACGGGATTCTCTTTTTCTCCTGACTACTTCCCTGTAATGCTCTGCATATTTTTCTGCCTGTATTCTGATCTCTTCCCATCTTTCCGGATCCCGGACCAGATTTTGCCGGATTTCCTCTACGACTTTATCTAGCATATTATTATCCTGAATTACCCTTTCATATCATAGTGAAACAGCATATTTCATGAATCTGATATAATTGTACAAGAAAGCATTCATCAGAATACGGGTTCCAAATAAGACCTCCGTCATCATCCAGATAAATAACCGGCAGCCAATGGGCCTGCTCACCTTCTCTGATCACCGCTCTGATCGCGCATGGATTGCCTGCGTTAAAATGCTTTCTCAACTCATCTTCTGTATATGGATAATAGCCTTCAAAACGAATATTGCTGTTTGCCAGATTGATATCCTCTGCAGACGAGATTGTCTCTGAGAGTTTCTTTGGCGTATAGGAAACATCCTGGATCAGACCATACTGCATCATCAGCACAGTTGCCGCCACGATCAGCTCATCGCAAGTGTCAATTTCTGTCCGATTCCATTTGATAAAGCTCTGATTTTCATTGCGTCTTACCAGGTTCTTGCGAATGATGAAATATCCAATCGCAAATACCATACCGATAACAAAAATCATCAGCATCACATTTTGCATACCGTAGAATTTCAGCAATACCGTTGAAACCGTTGAAAACAACGCCGTAAATATATCACTGCCGGTTGAATGAACGAAAAGGACATTGACCATCGTTTCATTCTTTAAACGTTTCAACATGAAATCATAGATGCTGAATCGAAACGGATCAAAGACCAGCACACGGATCATAAACGCCGCAACAGCCAATGCAATGGCATAATATCCGCTCCCCCACCTGATCAGAAAGCCGAGAACAGCAATCAAAACGATCCCGACCACGATCACAGTAAAGCTTCTTTGCTGACTGACTCTTTTGTTACGGCTGGTATACAATAGAACATTGCTTAATATTTTAATGACCCTGCTGCCAAGCAATATCATAGAAAAAAGGAACACTGTATTTTTTGTATCCGTCACAAGACTCAGATCATTTTCAATCAATATTTTCAGATTATCACCTGATACCGTAAAAATGACCATAAAAAGAATGGAAAGGAAAAGACAGCTGACAGTCGTCTTGTCAAAAGCACGAATTCTGGCTCCCGGCAAAACATCTTTGCGGGTCTCTTCTTCTTTCGCAGTGCTTTCTGTATCATATTTACTGAGGAAGAATGCCAAAACGCAGGAATTCACACAGAATCCGATGCATATAAACATGGGCAGATTCTGATTGATCTCATACAATGTAGTCATAAAGATTGCTGCGAGCAGACTGACGATCGAAAATATGACTCCCGTTACTGACATAAGTCTCATATAATCCACATTGACAGGATCTCTTCTAGCTGCATTTTTTGCAATGACTGTAGCCATCTCCTGAAAGCTTCCTGCTACCAGGTAAATGCTTTGTCCGATAATGGCCACTGCCAATACATTACCAAAAGTCAGAAATACTGCAGCTGTAAGAAACAGAAAAGCAGAAAGCAGGACACTTCGTCCTGCGCCAAGCCTTTTAACCAGAAAATTGGCCGGCAGCTTCATTCCCAGAGAAACCCAAAAAGACACAGAAAACACCAAAGAAATCTGTGTCATATTAAAACCATAATTTAAACTTAAGATCAGTACGTCAAACCAGCACCAGAACATCAGATCATCTGACGTTGACTGGTATATACAGAAAAGTGCTTTGTTAAACCCTTTCGGGGCTACACTCTGAACCATTCTTACTTCTCTCCGCGCAGTACAAAGACTGCAGTCTTGTAATAGAATTGTCCTGCTGTCCGAAAACCTATCCTTTTCAAATAATCTCCATAGACCGGATTGCAATAAAACACGGTCAATTCCCTTGGATGTGATTCCAAAGTAGAAAGAATCCGGTCAAACACCTTCTCAAAAATTATCGCATCAAAGGGATTATAAAGATAAAAAGCATCATAGTTCGCATACTGCGAAAAATCAATCGCATCCCCATGATATACCTCTGCTTTCCGGGAAACACTCTTGAGATTATCTCCCGCCAGACGGCATAATCTTTCGTCGTACTCGATTCCTGATACCCTATCAAAGCCCAGTCGCAAAAAAAACTGCAGCATAAAACCTTTCCCGCATCCGATATCAAGAACTGCATGTCCCCTGCCGCCATTTAAGTGCCTGCGAATATATCTTCTGAGTGACGGGAATGAAAAGACCGGGGACGGAAAATATGCATATCGTCCGCCTTGATCCTGTGTATCCCTGATTCCCGAATAATGCGTTCCGTGTACTAAATCATATAGTTTCAGTGGTACAAGTGAAGTAAAATAGGTTAGCGTGTACAGCTTGCCCCGTCGTTTACGCCACCATTTTGCAATTCCGTAAGACACAAAGATGAGGGCAATCGCGATCAGATATTCTGCAGGATATGGTATAACAAAGCCCAGCAGATAGCAAACAAACGAATCAATAAACCCAAGAATGCACCAGTGAATAACATAAATCGCATTGACATTTTTACTCATTGTGATCAGCGGCCGTACAGTAGATAGGTCGATCTTTTTCAGCAAGAAATAAAATGCACTCAGCAGAGTCATATCAATCGAAAGCAGGCCCAGTGTCTCCGGAAGGCTTACGCCATAGTACCAACCTTCTCTGCACAAAAAGAATGGTCCGAAAATAAATGTCAATAGAATATATAACACCATTACCGGACATGCGATTTTGAATAATCTGAAATAGAAGCGGTCCAAATTCTTCTTTTTTCTTATGACGGTACCAAACAGCCGTCCGATCGCAACAAAAAGGAACCAGCTCATAAAGACAAAACAAGATTCATCCTCCGTTGTTACCAGAAAGAAGCCCAAAAAATAATTTGCAGCATAACTTCCTTCAAACTGAAACGCCAGCGGTTCAGCAATCATCGATAATACCACTGCGATCACAAGGATATGGGTTGCTTTAAGTCTGAAATAATAAAGGATTCCGGTAACAATCAGGGCAAGTCCGGCGAATTGGAGAATATCCTGTGCGGTCAGAGCGTAAAGCGTCTCTTCCATAAATTCGCCTTCGATGATCCCGCCAGCCAGTGCGTAGATTCCATATCTGAAAAAATTGAGGATATATCCAAGTACAAAAATCCATATCCCCCGACGGATCAGATTCACCGGTTGCCGTCTTGAAGAATATACAGTCCCGACACCCATAGCAAACATAAATGCATGAGCAGCAGCGAGATAATCCCCAAAAAACAAATCCGCCACCAGATAAGGAATATCATTCTCATATCCAATATGATGTGCTCCAAGCATAATAACCGGGTGGCAAATAATCATACTGATAATTGCCACCGCTTTTAATAAATCTAAATTGTATTGTCTTTCTGATGTTTTTTCTGTTTCTTCCACTATGCCTGCTTCCGTTATACTCCATATATGATAACATCTTTATTCTTTCATCTTCTATATTATCATTTTCCCGTTTCCATTCCCATATCATCATAAAAATAATATACATGCCTATATTATGGAAACAATAAAAGAAAAAACGCACATAGTTTTACGAACATTCGATAAAACTTGTGCGTTTAACGTCTCAATCCACTGTTTCAGTGTTTTTTTGCACAACCATCTGCATCTAACGTCTTTACGCCCTTCTATATGATATGGCTCGATCTGGTCTGTAACCTCTCCGACAAGACAGGACAGCATCGTGCTGAGCTCATAAATGAAATCCTGTCTGTTCTCAGCCTCTTCCTTTTCAAAATCAAACGATGCTTTGGTCTCTCCGTTTTCGTTTGTAACATTGATTTTCATATTTTTCCCTTCTGATTATCCTATAACCACTGTCGTCTTCTGCTTTTTCCTCAAAAAAAAGCATTATTTCACAAGATCGATTTCCCTTTTACTCTCCGCCAGGATGCCTTCCACATCTGCACCTATGATATCCAGTCCAACCGCCTTGATCCGTTTCACGTCTTGGATCCCATAAAACGCCTTGCACAGCGCTTCTACATATCCAAATCCATATTCATCCGGTGCGTATTCGCCGCCGGCAGTTGTCACATAATACAATCGATTTGCCTTACACAAGTTGTATGTGTATTATTTTGAAGATGCAGAAAAGGATTTCTTTACTTTCAAGGATGCCTGGGAAGGATATCTTGAAAATGCCACCATAGCAGATGCTACAGTATATCGCGAGAAGCAGCGATGGAACAGATTCTTTGGCCCCGGTGCTGATAAATCTATTAAAATCGATGGGAAAGCACCGGCTGATGTTCCGGTAAAAGATTTTAATCGCGAAAAGGTCAAGGCACTGCTTGAAGATTTGGCAAAAACATATCATTTAAAGTGGAAGGAAGTCCGCAATATAAAAGGGTTAATATCGAATGCACTTGGCTATGCAGAAAGCAAGCATGTAATAAAGGAAAACTGTGCTTCTGACATGAAAAAACTTCATGTAAACCGCAATTGTTGCGATGCTGACACCCGTCCAGGTGATAAGACTAGACGCTATGGTCAGGATGAATACGAACTATTCATTGAAAAGGCTTATGATCGCTTGGAAGCACATCCTAAAACTATATCTCCTGCAGCCACTTTGCTCATTATCGATTGATAGTCTCGGCGGGAAACAAAGTCATCATAAACGTTATAATAATTTGTCACATGACAAACAGGTGAACACAGGTGAACACTTTTTAAGAGAAACAAAAAAACCGCGAATGCCCTAAATTCAAGCATTCGCGACTTTTCAACCAGAGCGCGAGACGGGACTCGAATACTCCCCCTCGTCTGAAACGCAGAAAGGAAGCGGGTTTCCGAAGCACCATTTCTTAGGGCATTCAAAAGGGCATTCAAAATTCGAACATCTGTTCTATTTTGCGTACATATGTTCGGTTTTATAGAACTTATATCACACGTATCATGCATATTGAAGCGCTT
>CADBRG010000289.1 GCA_902797015.1 uncultured Lachnospiraceae bacterium | reverse complement strand
AATTGCTCAAAAGACATCTGCCGGAATAAGAAATGCACATTGCCCCATGTACAAAGGTCTCAATCTCAAGATTGTCCGGAATGTTTGCACGGATTTCCTTAATCTCGGCCAGCGAAAGCTCTCTGCCTGTTACGACGCGCTTTGCGCCGAGCTTTTGCCAGAACAGAAACGTCCCGTAATTGACATTGTTTGACTGCGTGCTGACATGGAGATCAATCTCCGGACAGACCTCTGCCCAGATGCTGTATACGCCCGGATCTGAGATCAAAAGGGCATCCGGTCTGATCTCTTTTAATTCTTCAAAATATGCTCTGACACCGGAGAGATCCTCGTTATGCGCATAAATGTTTGCCGTCACATAAACCTTGACATTGTGCTCATGCGCATATGCAATCCCTTCCCGCAGATCCTCCATGGAAAAGTTTTTGGCATTTGCCCGCAGTCCGAACGCTTCTCCGCCGACATAAACTGCGTCAGCGCCATATCGAACGGCAACCTTTAATACCTCCAGACTCCCTGCCGGGATCAAAAGTTCCGGTTTTTTCATCTTTTATCCTCGCTTTACACTGATCGCCACACCGTCCCCGACTGTCAGGATCGTTGTGACCAGTTTCTCATCATGTGTGATCTGATATAAATATTCCCGCATACGCTTATGGATGGTTCTGTCCCGTCTCTTCACGGCAAACCTTGATTCGATCAGCTCACCATCCTGGAAGATATTATCTGAAATGATCATTCCGTTGTCTGCGAGCAGACGAATCGTATCATCCAGAAAATGCAGATACTGACCCTTTGCCGCATCCATAAAGATCAGATCGTACGTTTCATTTAATGTCGGGAGAATCTCCTGTGCATCTCCCGCCAGAAAACAGATCACATCTTCCTTCCCTGCTGCATGAAAGTTCTTTTGTGCCTCAACGATTCGTTTTTCATAATTCTCAATCGTTGTGATCTGCACCGGCACACAGGAAACTTCTTCCATAAACAATGCCGAAAAACCGACCGCGGTTCCGATTTCCAAAATCTTTGCCGGCCGCTTAGATGCCAGGATCACAGACAGGAGTCCCTGCATCTCCCTGCGGATGATCGGTACGTTATCCTGCTTTGCCGATTCTTCGAGTTCCTCTAAAAACGAACTCTTTTGCGGCAGAAAGGAGTTGACAAATGTCGTATATCTCTCATCAATGATCATTTTTATACATCCATAATGATCGGGATGATCATCGGATTCCGTCTGGTCTTTTTCCACAGGAAGCTGCCCAGATTGTCCTTGATCTCCGATTTGATCTTGCCCCAGTCTGTAATATTTCGTTCTGTAATCCTGTCAACGGTTTCGTTTAGCACTTCCTGCGCTTCTTCCATCAGGTTTTCTGATTCTCTGACATAAATGAAACCGCGGGAAACCATATCCGGTCCGGCAACGATCTGCCCGGACGCCGAATCCATAGACATCACGACGATCACGATTCCGTTTTCTGCAAGATGTCTTCTGTCATGCATAACGATATTGCCGACATCCCCGATGCCAAGGCCATCGACAAAGACTGTACCTGCAGGCACCTTATCGATCACTTCCGCACCATTTTCATCAATCGCAAGCACATCGCCCGATTCCAGCATCAGGATATGATCCTTATCGTAGCCGAGATCCTTCAATACGCCGGCTGCCGCTTTTCTGTGCTTGAATTCCCCATGGATCGGGATCGCATATTTCGGATTGACCAGAGAATAGATCAACTTGATCTCCTCCTGGCATGCGTGGCCGGAAACATGTGTGTCCTGGAAAATAACCTCCGCACTCTTCCTGTATAATTCATTGATAATATTCGAAACCGCTTTCTCGTTACCCGGAATCGGATTTGAACTGAATACGATCAGATCATTCGGCGTGATCTTTACTTTTCTGTGAATTCCGGTTGCCATACGGGAAAGTGCAGCAAGCGGTTCTCCCTGGCTTCCTGTTGTGATCAATACCGTACGTTCATCCGGGTAATCCTTTAACTGATCGATCTCAACCAGTGTATTCGCCGGAATGCTCAGATACCCAAGCTCTGAAGCAATTGAAATGATGTTGACCATACTGCGGCCTTCAAGCACCACTTTTCTGCCGTATCGTACCGCTGCATCGATTATCTGCTGGACCCTGTCCACGTTTGACGAAAACGTCGCAACAAGTATCCTCGAATCGGCGTGATCGGCAAAAATGGCATCAAGCGCGCGTCCGACCGTTTTTTCCGAATTTGTAAAACCGGGGCGTTCCGCATTCGTTGAGTCACACAGAAGCGCCAGCACGCCGCGCTTTCCCAGCTCGGCAAATCTGGCCAGGTCTATCGGATCGCCGTGAACCGGCGTGTAATCCACCTT
>CADBRG010000288.1 GCA_902797015.1 uncultured Lachnospiraceae bacterium | reverse complement strand
TCAGCGATACCACCCGCATTATCTGCGATTGGACCATAAGTATCAACTGCTACGACATTACCTGTGGTTGCCAGCATACCTACTGCAGCCAGAGCGATACAATATACACCTGCTGCCGGGCTGATGATGCTGCCACAGCCATATGCTACGATGATGCCGACTACGATAAAGATGATCGGCAGTGCTGCAGACTGCATACCGGTTGCGATACCGGAGATAATGTTGGTAGCTGTACCTGTCTCGGACTGCTCTGCGATCTTCTTAACATGACGGAAGTTGTCAGATGTGTACCACTCTGTGATACGTCCGATCAGGATACCAACGATCAGACCTGCGATGATCGCTACAGACGGCAGGAATGTGCCAAGGATCACCTTACTCAGGATGATAGCCAGTACTACTGTGATAATGTTTGCAATGTTAGTACCCATGTTCATGGACTTAGACGGTGATGTGCCTTCTTTACCGCGAACAAGGAAGATACCAAGGATAGATGCCAGTACGCCGATCGCTGCGATCAGGAGCGGGAACAGAGCACCTGCCAGTACGCTTGTGTTTCCAAATCCCTTGTCAAATGCAAGGATACCAAGAGAGATCGCAGATACGATGGAACCTACATAAGACTCAAACAGGTCAGCACCCATACCTGCAACGTCACCTACGTTATCACCTACGTTATCAGCGATAACGGCCGGGTTACGCGGATCATCCTCCGGGATACCTGCTTCTACCTTACCTACCAGGTCAGCACCTACGTCAGCAGCCTTGGTATAGATACCACCGCCGACACGGGCAAACAGTGCGATAGAAGAAGCACCTAAGCTGTATCCGAACAGGATGCCTGCATTACCGGTAATGAAATAGATCATACTTACACCGAACAGACCCAGACCTACAACGGCCAGACCCATTACAGCACCACCGCGGAATGCTACGAGCAGAGCGCGAACCATACCATGATCCTTTGCTGCAGCTGTTGTACGAACGTTTGCGTGTGTTGCTACGTTCATACCAAGATATCCGCACAGTGTAGAGAAGATTGCACCGATGATGAAGCAGATAGCCTCACCCCAGCCGGTAGCCCATCCCTGGGTCGCACCGATACCAAAACCGATTGCAAGGAATACAATGATAATGAAAATGATCAGAATCTTGTACTCAGAAAACAGGAATGCCTGCGCACCCTCATGAATCGATTTTGCCAGATCCTTCATCTTGTCGTTACCATCAGGCTGTTTCTTAATGAAGCTTGCCAGACCGATGGCTGCAATTAAGGCGATAACGCCAATAATCGGAATCAACCAAAAAAACATCTTTCATTCTCCCTTCCAAATTGCTGGTTGCATAGTTTTTCTATATTTTATAGACCTCAAAATATGGTAAATGACATCGGAACGAATGTCAAGAGATGCCTTGCCAAAAATACATCAATCTTTTCCACATTTTTTATCTATTTTTTATATTTTAGCGTTTTACGCCCTTCGCATCCCGGTTTGAAATATGCAGTTTGTTTAAATGCACTTTCTTTCCTTTGATCGTCAGGACCGGCGCATCCTCCGTTGTCAGGATGTACGCCGCCTCCAGGGAATCACCATCGCCGAGGCGCATGCCCCGTACGCCTGCCGCTCCTTTTTTCTTCTCCGGAACGCCCATCGTGCTGATGCGCAGGAAGAAGTTTTTCTTCGACTGGAGGACCAGCGTATCGCCCTGCCCGACAACACCTGCACAGATCAGCTTCTCTCCGTCATTAAGCTTTGTCGCTGCCGTTGTCTTCTTCGCAACATCAAACTCTGCGCCGTCGACCAGCTTGATCAGACCGTCCGAGCTGACAAAAAGCATCTTCTGGCCCAACGCCTGCTTCAGAGGACAGATATAGATGATCTCCTCTGTGCTGCTGTCGTAGTTGGACAGATTGTCGATCGGGGTTCCCTTATCCCGGATCCTGCCGCCCGGCAGATCAAGTACCTTCACACTGTGAAGTCTTCCGCTGTCCGTAAAGAGCAGCAACCGATCCGTATTCATACAGCTGAAGGAATACCGGTAATCATTTTCCACTGCTTCTCTGTTTCGTTCTGTCGTCGCTTTGTCAATGGTCTTTACATAACCGAAGCGATCCATCAGGAAAGTCACTTCTGCTTCCTTGATCTCTTCTTCCTTATAAACAACCTCTTCGACCTGATCGATCACGGTCTTTCTCGGCGTCGCATACTCTTTTTTGATATCCAGAAGCGTGCCGATGATATCTTTTGCCATCTCGGTGCGGCTGCCAAGCAGTTTTTCATAAAGTGCGATCTTCTTTAAGGATTCTTCATGCTCTGCCATCAGGGCTTCGATCTCAAGACCGATCAGGCGGTAGAGACGCATCTTTAAGATCGCATCGGCCTGACGCTCCGTAAAGTGCAGTGCCTTCGCTTCCTTTTCATGCGCCTTCACGCGGAATTTGATTCCCTTTGTCTCTCCGGAGATCAGACAATTCTTTGCCTGCTTGATGTCTTTGCTGCCACGCAGGATCTCAATGATCAGATCGATCACATCACATGCATGGATCAGGCCTTCCTGGATCTCTGCCTTGTCGCGTTCTTTTGCGAGCAGATGCGTATATTTTCTCGTCGCCAGTTCATACTGGAAGTTCACATTATGACGGATAATGTCAATGATCCCGAGTGTCTCCGGCCTACCCTGGGCAACTGCCAGCATATTGACACCGAATGTATCCTCTAAGCGTGTCTTCTTATATAAAAGGTTACAGATATTCTCTGCATCCGCGCCACGCTTTAACTCGATCACGATCCGGATTCCGTCTTTTGAAGACTGATTGGAAATATCGATGATATCCGATGTCTTCTTGCTCTCTACCAGTCCGTATACATCATTCAGGAACTTTCCGATGTTTGCGCCGATCATCGGATACGGGATTTCCGAGATTACGATGTTCTGTCTGCCGCCTTTGGCTTTTTCGATTTCCACTTTACCGCGGACTTTGATCTTTCCGGTACCGGTCCGGTAGATTTCCGTCAGATCTTCTTTGTTTGTCACGATGCCGCCGGTCGGGAAATCCGGTCCCGGAATGATATTAAGCATCTCTTCCACCGTAATGTCCGGATCCTTCATATATGCGATCACACCGTCGATCACTTCTCCTAAGTTGTGCGGCGGGATACTCGTCGCCATTCCGACCGCAATGCCTTCTGCACCATTGACCAGGATATTCGGCACTTTAACAGGGAGCACTGATGGCTCATTTTCCGTCTGGTCAAAGTTCGGGATAAATGTCACGACATCCTTATCGAGATCGCCCAGGTACACCTCCTGGGTCAGCTTTCTAAGCCTTGCCTCTGTATAACGCATGGCCGCTGCGCCGTCACCTTCGATTGAGCCGAAGTTTCCATGTCCGTCGACAAGCGGCATGCCATATTTGAAATCCTGTGCCATCACAACAAGTGCGCCATAGATCGAGCTGTCACCATGCGGATGATATTTACCCATCGTATCACCGACGATACGGGCACTTTTCCTGTAAGGTCTGTCATGCCGCAGTCCCAGTTCATACATATCATAAAGCGTCCGCCTCTGAACGGGTTTCAATCCGTCACGCACGTCAGGCAGCGCGCGGGCGATAATGACACTCATCGCATAGTCAATATAGGACTTCTGCATGATCTCGGCATATTCTGTTTGCAGAATTCTTTCATTGTCTGTATTCATACGATTCCTTTCGTTCTGTCAGTCTCTGGAATTTATCATATCAGCGATCCAAAAGCTACACATCCAGCTCAGCGTCATTCGCATGCTCATAGATAAACGCACGCCGTGGCGGTACATCGCTTCCCATCAGCATCTCCGTGATATCAGAAGCCATCCGGCCGTCTCCGATCCCGACCTGTTTTAAGATCCGCGTCTCCGGATCAAGTGTTGTCTCCCAGAGCTGCTGCGCATCCATCTCTC
>CADBRG010000287.1 GCA_902797015.1 uncultured Lachnospiraceae bacterium | reverse complement strand
TGAATATTTCTTTTACAGATCTCGTGCCCGTTTCCGACTTGTGGTTCACCAGGCCGCGGCGCATTTGCTCCGCGACCTGTGCTGATGTTAATCCGGAATAGGCACGATATAGTTCATCTCTCATATACTGATCCTATTTTTTATGACTGATAATCTCTGAACTTGGTACTTCACGAATCGGTTTGGACATCATATCACGAAGGAATGCAAGTGATGCCGGATCGATTCCGTGATTTCCTTCCTGTGATTTGAATTCCTCAACGGATTTTTCGCCAAGCAGGATTGCCGGATCCACATCCAGAGCATCTGCCAGATGCATTACATCCAACGGTTTTGCTTCTCTGATGTCCAGAGATGTTACGGTATATTTCTGCAGGGTATCCACATCGATCCCGCATTTTCCGGAAAGCTCTTCCAGCGTAATACCACGGAAACGGATGATTTCGTTCAACGCCGCGGAACATTTGATCACTTCAGGATCATCGCTCGGATTTACCACATCTTCATTTTTCAGTTTTACTTCCGATGCCGGCGGAAGAGATGATAAGTCTCCTGCCATAGGTGTTCTTTCCGGTTTGTACTCATACTGCTGTGCCATTTTCATTGCCTCTCTTTCTTTTACTCTATTGTTACGGCAGGGGTCCAGTATTCCTGCCCGTAGATATCCTGGAATCTGTAGGATACGATCGTGCTTCCTGCGCCGACGGATGTATTGCTGATCGCAAGATCATCCATAGAAGAAACCGTCATGGTATTTCCCAGATAATCCGGTCCGACATAGTTGCCGTCATAATCGTAGACGTCACAGAGGAATGCGAGCTCATCGCCTGCAGAAAGCTCTGTCAGGTTCTTTGCAACCGTCTCGGTCTCTCCGTCCACATAATCATAGACCGCTCCTGCCACATATCCTTCCGGATTTGCACTGTCAAAGATCAGGATCAGATTCACACGTGTCCCGTTCAGTTCTGCAGGCACACGTCCCATGATCGTATAATCTTCATCCGTTCCGGTCATGCTGATGCGATAATATGCAACCGACTGTCCGTTGATTGCAAGCCAGGTCTGATCGGTCGGCAGCATCAGATCGCCCTCCTGGTCAAATTCAAAGACATTGTCATAACCAAGCTCTACATATCCGCTGCCATCATCATAAAACATACTCAGATCCAGATTCTGTACCAGTTCCCACTGCTCTTCCGGCAATGATACAACCTGACTGCCATTTTTATCCGCCCAGTTCAGATAGGACTGGTCGATCTGATTTTTGGCAATATAGGAAGCTGCAGAATCTACGTCTACAGTCCTTCCGTAGAATCCGTAATCAGAACCGGACAAACCATCCAGGCTGACGCCGCCGGACATAAATCCGGACAGAAGACTTGCGATATCACTCTGGCTCATGATGCTGCTTGTGCTGCTGACAGATGAGCTTCCTGCATTGATGAGACCGGACAGCTGCTCCAACAGGCTGGTTGCTCCGCCGCCGGAATTCTGAGAAACGATCTGACCGCTGACTTCCATCGAAGCAAACTCCTGGATACAACGGGTATAATCCGCATCCATGCCAATGGCTTTATAGGTGTTTACCATGGTGTCTACTTTTCGCATCTGCTGATACGGGAAGTAAACAGACAGGCCGTATGCATTGGTCATATTAGAAGAGGTACGATTGTACTTCACCGCACTCAGAAGTACCTTCACCAGATCATTTGCCGGATCTGTGCCGATCTTCTTTGCCAGATGTACAAAATCTACCTGATCGATCTTATTGGAACTTGCGAATTCACGGCTTCCGGCTCTCGCGGATGCAACAGTCTGGTAGCCATTCGTCGTGATCATATTTGAAGTGGATTTTGCAAAGCTTGCCAGCGCTGCGGGCACAGTTGTCTCAAGCTCTGCCAGGTCTGTCAGGGAAAGTGTCGTTCCCTGTCCCGGTGTGCTCTGCGCGCATGCATTGGTATAGCTGTCGATGATGATCTTGCCAAGCTGCAAGGTCGGCATTCCCGGATTTGCGGAAAGCTCTGTCAGCCACTCGGTATAATACCAGCCGACGCCAGGCTCTGTCTCTTCAGACGCGATCATATAATCTGCATATTTTGCTGCCACCAGGCCGGTCTCAACCGTAGCCATCAGGCAGGTGTCAAATCCGATAAAGTCAAATGTAACACCGGAGTTCTTGAGCGCCTGATCGATGCCGGCGATCGTCATGGATCCCGCATTCGGATATTTCTCATCATATCCGTATCCGCTGATCGAGCCGCCGCCGTGATCCCAGAAGATCAGGTCATAACGGTTCGCCGGGAACTGCTGTGCACCCCATTTCAGGAACGCTGACAGTGTCGCCGGATCCGTCATCGCACCGTTGCCTGCATTGTCTTTTAACAACCGCAGCTTACCATTCTGGATCTGATAGATCTGATTGTACTTGCTGCTGACGACATTGTTCTGCCATTTTGCACAGCCGCCGGTATAGACGATCAGGTTAACATTGCTGCCTACGGTCGCATTGATCATTTCCTGCAGGTCACGTGTTGCCATCGCGCTTCGTGACTCCAGATCGGTACCGCACATATAGACCATGATCGTATTGACATCCTGACCGTTGCCATAGATCTGCGTGCGCTTATCCCTTGCACCGTCTGCAACATTTGCATTCAACGTTCCGGTATTATCAAGGCCGCCATCCCATGCCGAGGATGTCGTTCCGGACAGGTAACTGGTATGGTCTTCTTCCGTCAAAAGGCCGCTCAGTCCGCTTCCGTGGCTGCACTGTGATAATACCAGCATCAAAATGATCACGATGATGATACCGCCTGCACCGAGGCCGCCGCCAAGTGCTCTGTTCCCGCCGGAGCCGCGGTTGCCGCCTCCGCCATAAGAACCTCCGGAGTATCCTCCGCCCGGACGCGGTCCTGTTCCACCGCCGACCGGTCCGCCGGATGCGCCGGTCCCACGCCTGTTAACGCCTGTTCCGCCGCCCGTTACATGTTTTTCTCTTCCTGTCGGTCTGTTCGCCATCTTTTTAACCTCTATGTACTTTATGGTTTAAAAACTGAACTGCTTTTGTATGATCATTAAAAATACTCATACATGGTTTAGTATAGCATTTTCCATTGCAAAGAAAAAGACCGTTTCCGCAAATAATCTTGCAGAAACGATCTGTAAATGGAGCTGGCGGGAATCGAACCCGCGTCCGAAATCCTATTCACCGTTCTTCTACGAGCGTAGCTGTCGTTTTAACATTCCCTCTACGCGGCACCCGACAGCGGGTTACGCGCTTTGGTAGCTTCATGATACGTATCCGTGCGCAAAGCTTTGCACAGACCGTTTCCCGCATAAGTTGATGCCTGATCCGAAAGTGCGGGTGCGATCAGTCAGACAAGCCGCTGCAATTAAGCAGCGAATGCTAATCTAGTATTATCTTTCTTAGCGTTTATATTTAAGGTCGGAATTTAACGCATCCCGTGCGGCTCGCTTCACCGGCTTCAAAAACCCCGTCGAAACCAGTACAACCCCATGTATCACTATTATTATATACTAAAAATTTCTGATTTTAAACTCTCTTTGTGCTTCTCTTTTCTGATCCTTTTTCGCAATATCCTGGCGCTTATCGTAAAGCTTCTTTCCTCGTGCCAGGCCGATCTCCACCTTTACGAGACTGCCCTTAAAGTAAACACGCAGCGGAACGATCGTCATGCCCTTTTCTTTGATCTTCCCGGTCAGACGATTGATCTCATGCCGGTGCAAAAGCAGCTTTCTTGGACGAAGCGGGTCCTTGTTAAAGATATTCCCCTTTTCGTACGGACTGATATGCATGCCGTATACGATCACTTCACCGTTCTCGATCCGGACAAATGCTTCCTTGATACTGCACTTACCCATCCGAAGAGACTTCACCTCAGTTCCTGCAAGGGAGATCCCTGCTTCATAGGTATCATCGATAAAGTAGTCATGATATGCTTTTTTATTATTTGCGATCAGCTTTACTGACTCTTTTCCCATGTCAATTCCTCAAAATACAAAAGAGCCGCCAAAATGGCAGCTCCAGGCTTTTCTTATGCGAAACTTCCGATATTGAGCACTACTGCGATCACAAGGAACAGGAGTGTCAGGATTCTTGTCACTTTGACAAGTCTTCCTTCCATGGAACGACCCTTGTTCTTGCTCCAGTAGGAATCAATCTGGGAAGCGGTTCCGCCAAGAGAACCAAGCCCGGCTGATTTACCTTCCTGCATCAGGACAATGATATTTAAAAGAACGCATACTGCGATAAAAACGATTTCTACTACAATTTTTAAAGTTGCGAGACTCATACAGACCTCCCTGAATATATTATTTGCAACTAGCTAACTTTATCACAAGGTTTATTAAAAATCAACCGCAAAAAACATTTTTATGTTATTCTGTATGCACACAGAAAGGACGTATTATGAAAAAAATCGTACTCTATGGAGATTCTAACACCTATGGATATGACCCATGCGGAATCCTTGACAGGCGCTATCCGAAAGAGGACCGCTGGCCTGATCTGCTTGCGGGGAACCCTGAATGGGATATCCGTGCCTACGGATTAAACGGGCGGACGATCCCGCGACACAACGCGGAATACGCCTATCTGGATCAGATTCTGATGAACACCGCACCATTTGATCTGTTTGTCATTATGCTCGGTTCCAACGATCTTCTCTATATGATGGAGCCTGATATCGAATATGTCAAAGCATGTGCCGATCACATGCTTTCCTACCTGCTCGGGCGATCCTGCATTCAGGGAGACGGCAGCAGGATTCTGCTGCTTGCACCGCCGCCGTTTCAGATCAAGGATCCGTACTCTGCCCGGCATGTCAGCGCCTCACAGGATTTTGCCAAGGCTTATCAACAGCTCTCGGATGCCCGGCATACGCATTTTGCAGATGTCGGACAATGGAACATTGCGATCGCATATGACGGCGTGCACTTTACGGAAGCCGGTCATCATACCTTCGCAAAACAGATGGATGCCGTGCTGACAGACATCTTTACTCCCAGATCCGAAGCACCTCTTTGATCAGTTTCCATGTCCGTTCGACAGACGCGATGCTTAAGCGTTCTCTGACTGTATGGATGTCCGGAATGTCCGGTCCGATCGAAACACAGTCAAGCTCCGGTATCTTCGATGCGAAGACGCCGCACTCAAGGCCTGCATGAATGGTCTTTATTTCAGGCATGTCACCGTACTGCATTTTATAGACCGCTGATACCGCATCCCGCAGAGGTGAGATTTCCCGATATTCCCATGCAGGATAGTCACCGGTCACATCACTTTCCCCACCGAGCATTGATGCGAGCTCCCTGATCTTTCTGATCAGGGTTGCTTTTTGCGTATCTGACGCGCTTCTGACACAATATGTCATACGCACAAATGACCTTCCGTCTTCATCTTTTCTCTCACGGATCACACCAAGGTTCAATGATGTTTCCACCATATCCGTCATGCCCGGCATACGACGGATCACACCGTTCGGCAAAAGAGAAAGTGACGAGCGGATCGACTGTGCCAGAGAGGATTGGATCACATCCGCCTGCGCAATGCCGACCGGTCTTAACAAAAGCGCCGCATCCGGATCAGTAGCCCAGGACTCCCGCATAATCGTTTCTTTAAACTGTTCCATATAGGAAAGCAGTTCCTCTTTCTGCTGTTCCGGTGTCACGAGCACCGCAGAGAAATTCTGTGCGATCGCATTGTCTTTCTTTCCGCCGGACAATCCTCCAAACCGGATGCGCAGATTGTCGGGTGCATCTAAAAGGAATCTTCCAAACAGCGCATTTGCGTTTAACCGTTCCTTATGGATTTCCTCTCCGGAATGACCTCCTGTCAGATTTGAAAACTGCAGATGTGCCACAAATCCACTGACCGTCTCCTGTTCTGCCGGAAAATCAACATACACCGTAGCACCGCCTGCACAGCCCGCAGTCAGGATTCCTTCCTCTTCAGAATCGATGTTGAGCAGCGTGTCTGCATGGACATCAGATACATCCAGCGCAGCTGCTCCCAGCATTCCGACTTCCTCATCAACGGTAAAGATTGCGATCAATGCCGGATGAGAAATCTCCTTTGACGAAAGGATCGCCAGAATATATGCCACTGCGATCCCATCATCCCCGCCGAGTGATGTCCCGTTTGCAAAAACATAGGTGCCATCTGTATCAACCGGGATCGGATCCCGCTCCAGATCTGTCATGCAGCCGTCTTCTTTTACGGTCACCATATCGATGTGACCCTGGAGGATCAACGGCCGCGCTGTTTCTCTCCCCGGCGAAGCCTCCTTCCAGATGATCACGTTTCCGCTCTCATCCTGTCTGCAGGTCAATGAATGCTCTGCTGCGAATTCCACACAATAATCACTGATCGCTTCTGTATGACCCGATCCGTGCGGAATCTGACAAATTGCTTCAAAATAACGAAATACTTCTTTTGGTTCTAATCCTTCTATGATACCCACGTATTTTCCTTCCTCTCATCGATTTCTTAATATTAAAATCCGGTTTTCATTACCGTGATCATCAACTGTAATCTCGGTATCAATACTGTAGAACCCATTTGCAAGATACCGGTCAAGCAAATATACATTTTTTTCATGGATCCGGATGTATACCGGTTCCGTATGACTGACGGCTGCTTTATATTCCAGGAAATTTATGATGGCACGAAAGATCCGGTCGTTCGGGTCAGCCGCATCCACCCAGATTGCCTCTACATAAAACCGGGCATCCTCTGTGATCCGGTAGGAAAAATGCCCGACCTGTCTGTCGTTTTCCCAAACCGTATAACGGATCGTCCCGCTATGGTCATGATGATTATCATTTAACAGAAAGCGCATGCCAATCCTCCAATCATCGTTATCATCTTTCGTCCATCTCTTTCCTTCGTGTTAAGAAATTGCAAGTATTGCACTTTTTGCCTGTTCTTCTGTTACCGGGAATCCAAAATCGTTGTCTGCGACCTGATGGATTCTGCCGATCTGTTCCGGCAAAACAAACCGAAGCCTGCCATCTCTGACTTTTTTATCGGTATAAAGCTTTTTCAAAAGCACATCCGTATCAACATAAGAGGGAACAGTAACCGGAAGTCCTGCTTTTTCCAGCAGGAGGCATACCCGCTTTGCTTCCTCTGCCGGCAGGATTCCCGCCTGCACTGACAGCACACATGCCGCGGCCAGACCGATCGCAACGGCTTCCCCGTGCATCAGCTGATAGTCACTGACCGTCTCGACCGCCCGTCCGACGGTATGTCCCAGATTCAGCACTTCACGCAGACCACTTTCTCTCTCATCCTGCATTACGACTTCATATTTGATACGGCAGTTATTTTTCGCGATTTCATGACAGCATTCCGGATCAAGCGCAAGGATCTTCTCCATATTCTCTTCGAGATAACAGAAGAATTCCCGGTCTGCCAGACACGCGTGCTTAATGGTCTCCGCCATACCGCTTATAACCTGTCTTTTGGGCAGCGTCTTCCATGCATCCAGATCAATATATACCTTTTTCGGCTGATAGAAAAGTCCGATCAGATTTGTAGCCAGCGGTGTATCTACCGCTGTCTTCCCGCCGATCGATGCATCTGCTGCCGAAAGCAGCGTCGTTGCATAATTGACGAACGGAACACCGCGCGCAAAGGTTCCTGCCAGGAATCCGGCCAGGTCTGTCACCACGCCGCCGCCGATGGCAACGACACAGCAGTCCCTGCGATACCCTTTTTCGAGCATCTCATCCTCGATTCGCGCCTTTTCTTCCCGCGTCTTATGCTCCTCACCTGCCGGGATCACAAAAAGATCACTCTGACAGCCCAGCTCTCTGAAACATTCCCACACCGGGTCCGCATAAAGCGGCTTGACCGTGCTGTCCGTGATCACTGCAAACTTTTTCACATTTCCGACAAGCCCCGACATCAGATCATTGATCATCTGGTCTGCGAGCTGTTCGCCGATACAGATCTCATATGAATCATCCACGACCTTTTTTAATGATACCTGAAACTTCTCCATGTCTGATTCCTTTTCCTGTTCTGACGCAGATGCCAACCTACATGCTCTTCAGATACTGATCCACGTCTTTTTTAAATTCTTCCCATTCTTCCGGGTGCTCTACATAGTAGAGCGGACACTTTTTCCCGCTCACATCATAATGGCGGATAACATCTTCACCTGTCAGATTATATTTGTCACATAGATAAGCTGTCAACTTTACAAGTGAATCATAGGTTTCTTTTGTAAAAGCACCATCTTCTGCTTTATGGCAGCACTCGATCGCAAGGGTGTCCGAATTCCGCGGGTGAGACGCATATGCCATTTCCTTTGTCGGGATGCACTGGACCACTTCCCCGTCGATCCCGATCACAAAATGCGAGCTGACCTTTGCGGTATGCGACACCTGCAGGTTGTTGAAATAATCTCTGTTTTGCTGTGCCGTAGAACCCGGGTTTGCCGTGTAATGAACGACGATGGCATTGACCTGCTTCAGGGCGATCCCCGGTCTGGAATATTCATTGACGTCAAGAAGCTGTACGTCAATATAATCCGGGATTCCGGAGGAATCGGTTGCCTGTGACTCTTCCGGCTTGCCGTCTCCATGCTGCAATCCGACCAATACAATGACGATCACAAGAATGACAATGACAGGCGCAATAAGCCATTTCCGTTTTTTTCTTTGCTTTTTTCTACTCATACGTATCAGATTTCCGTCAGTTTTTCATACCCCGGATGCCGTCCCTGAATGTGATATCCGTTTTCTCTGAGATCCAGAAGCTCCTCAATCTTTTCCTTTGGCAGATCCGGTCCGCCACCAAGCAGCTTCATATAAAGCGATGTCTTTGCAAACATCTCAAGTGTTTCCATTCTGAAATATGCGGTTTTCAGACTGTCGCCGACTGTCAATGCACCATGATGCGCCAAAAGGACGGCATCATGATCCTGTAAAAACGGTGCGATCGAATCAGGCACTTCATCGGACGAAGGTTTTGCGTACGGCGCAACGGGAACTGTCCCGAGCTGTACAATGGTCTCCATTACCTTATAATCATCCAGTCCCTTCCCCAGTGAAGCAAAGCTGGTCGCGATCGGCGGATGTGCATGGACGACCGCCTTCACGTCTGGCCGCTCCTCATAACATCTGATATGCATCTTCAATTCGGAAGACGGCTTCATCCCTTCAAGCGCATCCAGTACCACCAGGTCCTTTGTTACATGCAACAGCATTTCCGGCGTGATCGCCGCCTTGCTGATACCCGACGGGGTGCAAAGAATGCTCCCGTCAGACAGCAGCACGGAAACGTTGCCGTCATTTGCCGCTACGATTCCCCGCTGCCAAAGCTTTCCGCATACATCACAGATTTCTTCTCTTACTTTTCTGATTTCCTGTTCCATTATCATCCTTTCCATCCGACTATGGAAGCCGGCGTTTCACCTTGCTTTTTTTAAACTAATTCGTTAAAATTAAACTCAGTAATGCAAATATTCGATTACTAACATTTGTTTTTCATATTTCAGGAGTACCTATGACATCATTTCAAGTTGAATGCTTTTTGACAGTTGCGCGCTTTTTAAATTTCACGGAAGCTGCAAACCACCTGTTTGTAGCCCAGTCTTCGCTCAGCCGGAATGTTTCCAATCTGGAAAAGGAGCTTGGCTTTGCACTATTTACCAGAACCAAAAAGTCTGTCCGTCTCACACCTGCCGGCGCCGTATTATACACCGAATTCTCCCGCATTCGTGATGACATCAAAGATGTTGTCACCCTTGCAAAAAATGCAGAGACCGGTCAGAGCGGCACACTCCGTCTGGGCATCATTGAAACGCAGCGTTCGGATCAGTTTCTCCCCGCCGCGATGTCTTCCTTAAATAAAAATCACCCGAATATTCATGTCGATATCTCCACAGGCAACTTCAAAAGTCTCCGGGAGGATATCCTGAACAATCGGCTTGACATCGCGCTGACAATGGGATTTGACTTAGGCGATTATCCGCTTGATCAGATTGTCTCACAGGTCTTTTATGAGATTGAAGCCCGCATTGCCGTATCAAAAGGACATCGCTTCGCAAAACGAAAGATGCTTTCCATGCCGGAAATGGAATCGGAAACGCTGATCGCCATTTCCCCGGACATTTCCCACGGTGCTTACAATGAGATCATACACCTTTGTGATTCATGCGGATTCACCCCGCAGCATATTCTGACTGCAAAGACCATCTCTGATCTCCTGCTGAAAGTCGAATCCGGTCAGGGATATGCGATCCTCGACGCAAACTGCATTTCAAATTCCTATGAGGGAATCGCCAACATCCCGGTTCGAAAAGCCGGAAAACAGAACGTTGTCGCTGTATGGCGGCGAAAGAACGTCAACTCCATCATTCCGATCTTTATGAATATCCTTACATCCGTAAAAGTTTAATATGGTTGAAAAGTGCCGGATCACCGGCACTTTTTTATTTTCTGTCTTTAATTGAAACATAGGTGCGGTTTTCCATCACACTATCATATGCCGGTCTGATGATCTTGTCTACATTAACAAGCTCTTCGATCCGGTGTGCGCTCCAGCCAACCATACGCGCCGTTGCAAACATCGGGGTATAAAGCTCCAACGGAATATCCAGCATACTGTAAACAAATCCGGAAAAGAAGTCTACATTTGCACTGACACCTTTATAAATCTGCCGTTTTTCGGCAATGACCTCCGGTGCAAGCTCTTCGACCAGATTGTAGAAATCATAATCCATCTGTCTGCCCTTCGCTTCCGCCAGCTGTTCAACAAAGCTCCGGAAGATATCCGCACGCGGATCGGAGATCGAATAGATCGCATGGCCCATTCCATAGATCAGACCCTTGTGATCAAATGTCTCTTTATCAACGATACGCTCTAAGTATCGCTTTACCTCATCCCTGTCATACGGGTCCTTGATATGCATTCTGATATCCTGCATCATCTGTACGACTTTCGCGTTTGCGCCGCCATGTTTAGGGCCTTTCAAAGAGGAAAGGGCTGCCGCGATAACAGAATAGGTGTCTGAGCCCGCAGAAGTAACGACATGTGTGGTAAATGTCGAGTTGTTACCGCCGCCATGCTCCATATGAAGGATCAGCGAAATACCAAGTACTGCCGCTTCCAGCATAGTATAGGATTTGTCAGAACGCAGCATCATCAGGATGTTCTCTGAAAACGAAAGTTCAGGATCCGGCCTGTGGATGTAAAGGCTTCTGTTTCTGCGATAATGATTGTAGGCATGATAGCTGTAAACCATCATCATCGGGAATTCACTGATCAGACGGATACACTGTGCCATTACGTTTTCAATCGAAGTATCAGACGCCTTCTCATCATAGGAAGCAAGCGTCAGCACACTTCTGGTGATGGAGTTCATCAGATCTTTGCTGGTTGCCTTCATGATGACATCCCGCGTAAAGTTCTTCGGCAGATCCATGCACTCGCCCAGTAATGTATGGAAATCTTCCAACTGCTGCATGGTCGGCAGCTCGCCAAACAAAAGCAGATACGCCGCTTCCTCATATGCAAAACGACGATGGCTCCAGCCCATCACCAGCTCTTTGATATTATATCCGCGGTACCAGAGCTTTCCCTCACAGGGAACCCGCTCTCCGTTCACCTCTTCAAACGCATCGATGCGTGAAATGTTGGTCAGACCTGTCAGAACGCCCTTTCCGCTCTTATCACGCAAGCCGCGCTTTACGCCAAACTGATCATATAGTTCAGCAGGAATGACATCGTTTTCCATGCATTCCTGTTTATATCTTTTTGCAAAATCCTCAAGGGTGGTTTTATTTCCCATAATCTCATCCTCCTGCTACTTTTTCGGAATTCTTATCCAATTATAATCGGAATCTTAAAAAAACACAAATTCTCATTGCGTTCTCTGGTCAACCAAAAACTCATGTGCTATACTTTACATCGAACAGAGGACAAGTTTTGACGAAATCTGTCCCCTTATTAAAGAACATGATTTTACACAGGAGGAATGATATGAAACTTTCAGATCCGATCAAAAGATTATTACTCGCAGGACTTGGCGCAGCAGCTGTTACAACAGAAAAATCCAAAGAGCTTGTAGATACCCTTGTCAAAAAAGGGGAACTTACCGTTGAAGAAGGAAAAACATTAAACCAGGAGCTTAAAGTCCGCGCACAGGAAAAGGCACAGGAAAAACGCACCGACCGCATGGCAGACAAAGTCAGCCGTCTGACAGCAGAGGAACGCGATGAGCTTCGTAAGATGCTTGACATCGCTGACGAGGAGGAAGCTGCCGCAGCCGCTCTGATCGAAGAGCCGGAAGCTGAAGAGGCTGAGGGCGACGCTGAAGAATAAGAAAGCAAGGCAAGATCCAACGGGTATGCGCAATGCATGCCCGTTCTTTTTTTGCAATTTGACATCAGGTTCCGCACAACGGTAAAATAAATCCATCTATACATAAAATACAGGGGAGGACCGATGTAATGCATATGAAATCCGGAATCTTGAAAAAACTGGCACTATGTCTGACCACAGGTATATTTGTGATCGGAGCTGCAGGCTGTGGCGGGACGCAGGACCAGACACAGGAAACAGCACAAGGGACTTCTTCCCAGGGAACAGCGTCCATTTCATCAGCGGCGGAAACGACGGATGCCGGGATGCATCATGTTGAAATCACAATAAAGGATTATGGAACAATCGCACTTGAACTTGATGCTGATACAGCACCGGTGACGGTGGAGAACTTTATCAACCTGGCAGAGGAGGGCTTCTATGACGGACTGACATTCCACAGGATCATCGATGGATTCATGATCCAGGGCGGAGACCCGGCACAAAGTGGTGACAGTAAAACAGCCGCAACGATCCCCGGAGAGTTTGCGTCAAACGGATATGAAAACAATATTTCTCATAAAGCAGGCGTCATTTCGATGGCAAGA
>CADBRG010000286.1 GCA_902797015.1 uncultured Lachnospiraceae bacterium | reverse complement strand
CAGATAAGGGATGATCAAGCAGTCTAAGCATTAGAATGGGCAAAAGAAAAGCCCAGGCTTTAACCTGGACTTTGTCTTCAGTCTGAAGCGCAGTTCCATTAAAAGAACTGCGCTTTCCTATTTTAAGAGAATTACTCAGCAGCATCCTCAGCCGGAGCTTCTTCTGCTGGAGCTTCTTCAGCCGGGGCTTCTTCTGCAGCTGCGTCCTCAGCCGGAGTGGCCTCTTCGGCAGCCGGAGCAGCTTCCTCAGCTGTTACGGTCTCTGCCTGTTCTGCGGAAGCATCCCTGTTGACCGTGATATTAGAGTGTCCGATCTTTTTGTCAGAATTAATATACATCGCCGCTACGATATCTGTTTTCCCTGAAGGAATCTGAATCCTCTGGGAAGAAGAATCTGCTCCCGTTGTGAACATGGAGATGACTGTAAACTCTTCCGAGACGATATATTTGGCATTTGAACTGCCTAATGTCGCACCGGATGCATCCTTTACAGTATACGTAATTTCCGTATTTGACGGGAAGGTACATGCAGCAAGAATACCGTTTTCATCCGTTACACCTGTAAATACTTCCGTGCCGTCTGCTGTCAATGTGACCGTCGCGCCTGCAAGCTTCTGGCCTGCTTCATTATACCAGCGACTCGTCAGACGAATCGTCGTATCCTCAGTTGTCTCAGGTTCATCCCCTTCCGGAGCAGTGGTCTGCGTATCTTCAGAATGATTTAAAAAGCTGATCTCATCAAGGATAGAGCCACACCCGGAAAGCAGTAGCGAAACACACAGTACACTTCCAAGCAGTAAAGCACTGATCTTTCTTTTTTTCATAAGTCTTTTTTACCGCGAATCTGTCAGAACCATGCTTTGATTCCGTCAGATTTCCCTTTCCTTAAAATACCTGTTTTCTTAAAGTTTTAATACTGAACTTATAAGAGTATACCAAATTTATATTCGGTTGACAATTCCTATGATTTTGTTATACTATCGCTATAACATTTAACGCTATTTATGCTGTGAGGGATGATTATGTTGATTCAGATTGATTTTGAAAGTGAAGAAGCTTTATACATTCAGTTACGCAATCAGATTATCTATGGGATTGCTACCAGACAGTACCATGAAGGAGATGCACTTCCTTCTGTCAGACAGCTTGCAGAAGTGATCGGCATCAATATGCACACGGTCAATAAAGCTTATGCCTGTCTGAGATCAGAAGGTCTTCTTCGGCTTGATCGCCGACGTGGCGCGGTCATTGCATTTGATGCAGATAAGATGAAGGCAATCAGTGATATGAAGAATGATCTTGGTGTCATCCTTGCAAAAGGATACTGTAAAGGAATCAGCAAAGACGAAGTTCACGCACTCGTTGATGAGATCTTTACACAATATGAGAATTAGCATGTAAATCGGAGGGACGATTTTTGATTGAACAAAATTATACAGAGCAGGCTATGTCCGTCCTGGCAGCAGCGAAGGATATGGCAAATGAACGCGGGCAATGCAGCTGTGATACGGCATGTATTCTGCTCGGATTAATGTCTGTCAGAGACGGCGTTGCTGCAAAGGTACTTGTGAATGCCAACATTGACCGTGCAGACATATTACGTCTGGTAGACGAGCTGGCGATTCCGAATGTTGATCCGGACCGTGATCAGATCTATACACCGGAAGCAAATGAAGTCCTGTTAAAGGCTGATGATATCTGTGCACAAATGAAGTGCGATAAGATTGGTACCGAACAATTGCTGATGGCAATTCTGGAGTCCCCATCCTGTGCTGCAGGCAGGATTCTTTCCGGCGTCGGCACGGATCTCAAACGGTTATATATCGAAGTGATGGAAGTCAGCGGACGAATGGGGCAGCTTTCCGCAGAGGAGCAGAAAGCCATCCGCGGCGGGAAAAAAGTCGATTTTCATACGACGCCAATGCTTGACCGCTATGCACAGGATCTTACATTGCGCGCGGCGAGAGGTGAATTGGATCCCCTTCTCGGACGGGAATCAGAGATGAGAAGGCTGATCCAGATCCTTGGCAGAAGAGGGAAAAACAATCCATGCCTGATCGGCGAGCCCGGTGTCGGAAAGACAGCTATCGTGGAAGGTCTTGCGCAAAGGATTGCTGACGGTACGGTGCCGGAACATTTGCAAAACAAAAAGATCCTGACACTGGATATCTCAGGCATGGTAGCAGGTTCAAAATACCGTGGTGAATTTGAAGAGCGCATCAAGGGCGTTCTTTATGAAGTTCAGAAAAACGGAGACGTGATTCTGTTTATCGATGAGATCCATACGATTATCGGGGCTGGCGGAGCAGAAGGGGCCTTGGATGCATCTAATATTATGAAACCGGCCCTTTCAAGAGGGTTTATTCAGGTGATCGGAGCGACAACGATCGATGAATACAGGAAGCACATTGAAAAAGATGCAGCACTGGAACGTCGCTTCCAGCCTGTTATGATCGAAGAGCCGAGTGTTGAGGAAACCGTGGAGATCCTGAAAGGCCTGCGCAGCAGATATGAAGCACATCACGGGGTTATGATCACAGATGAGGGCATACAGGCTGCCGCGTACCTTTCGGAACGTTACATCAATGACCGCTATTTACCCGATAAGGCGATCGATCTGATGGATGAGACCGCTTCAAAGGTCAGAATCAAGGGCTTTGCACTTTCCAGTAAGATCCGCGACCTGAAGGAAAAAAGTGACGCGCTCTATCAGCAGCAATGTCAGGCGATCCTGGACGAAGATCTCGTTGCAGCCAGCGAGCTCAGAGAGGAACGCCGGAAGGTCGAAAGAGATCTTTCCTATGCGTTAGAACGTGAGCGAAAAAAAGGCAGTAGGACCGTAAAATCCGTCGGCGAGAATGAGGTCGCTGATGTTGTATCCGAATGGACACATATTCCGTTGAATAAACTGACGGAGAATGAAACCACACGTCTTCGTAACATGGAGCGTTTTCTGCATAAGAGGATCATTGCACAGGATGAGGCGGTAGAAGCAGTATCACGTGCCGTACGAAGAGGCAGAGTCGGATTGAAAGATCCGAAGCGTCCGATCGGATCCTTTTTATTCCTTGGCCCGACCGGTGTTGGAAAGACGGAATTGTCCAAGGCACTGGCAGAAGCTGTTTTCGGAACGGAAGACGCCATGATCCGTGTTGACATGTCTGAATATATGGAAAAGCACAGTGTGTCTAAAATGATCGGATCACCGCCGGGATATGTCGGCTACGATGAAGGCGGACAGCTTTCCGAACAGATACGGAGACATCCGTATTCGGTCGTTCTTTTTGACGAGATTGAAAAGGCACATCCGGATGTGTTCAACATTCTTTTGCAGGTGCTTGATGACGGACATATCACAGATGCGCAGGGCAGAAAGACAGATTTTAAAAACACGATCATTATCATGACGTCAAATGCAGGTGCAATGTCCATCGTAGAACCGAAAAAGCTTGGCTTTACTTCCGGCGAAGATAAGCATGCTGATTATGAGCGTATGAAGGGACAGGTTATGGATGAAGTCAGAAGAATCTTCCGTCCTGAGTTCCTGAATCGTATTGACGAAACGATCGTGTTCCATTCACTGACAAAGGATCATATGAAAAAGATTGTTACGCTGCTTGCGAAAGAT
>CADBRG010000285.1 GCA_902797015.1 uncultured Lachnospiraceae bacterium | reverse complement strand
TCAGCTGCGGTGCCAGACTGGCTCCGTTTGATATTGGAGAATTGCGTGAGATCACATCTTATGACGAACTGGAACTGGATAAGATCGGAGACAGGCGGACAGCATTGTTCCTGGTTATGAGCGATACGGATCCGACTTTTAATTTTTTGATCAGTCTGATCTACACACAGCTTTTCAATCTGCTGTGCGAAAAGGCAGATGATGTATATGGTGGCAGACTGCCGGTGCATGTGCGATGTCTAATTGACGAGGCGGCGAATATCGGACAGATTCCGAACCTGGAAAAGCTTGTCGCAACGATTAGAAGCCGCGAGATTTCGGCCTGTCTTGTGCTTCAGGCGCAAAGTCAGTTAAAGGCGATCTATAAGGACAACGCAGATACCATCATCGGAAACATGGATTCCAGGATATTTCTGGGCGGTTCAGAACCCACAACATTGAAAGAGTTGAATCAGGCGTTGGGAAAGGAAACAATCGATACGTTTAACACCGGAGAAACCAGAGGAAGGGAGAAGTCCGGGAGTCTGAATTATCAGAAGCTTGGACATGAACTGATGAGTGTGGATGAGCTGGCAGTCCTGGATGGGAGCAAATGCATCCTGCAGCTTCGAGGCGTACGGCCGTTTTTGTCAAAGAAGTATGATCTGACCAAACATCCGAACTATAAGCTGACTGCCGGATACGATAAGCGGAACACGTTTGACGTGGAAAAGTTCGTACATCGGAAGATGAAGCTTAAGTCAGAGGAGACTTTTGAAGTGGTTGAACTTGGTGAGAATGTCAGTTAGCTGCTTGTGAAAACGAAGGGAGTGAAAGTGCGTGAATAATTTTTTGAAAATGCTCCCGCCAATATCGGAAAATGAAAGAGGAGAACTATACAGCCTGACATCAGAGCAACTGTTGAAGGTGAAAAAACTGATCCGAAAGGAATGCTGTAATTTTAATGCGGAGCTCGGAGAGTGTTTTTTGCTTAACGGAGGAAGGGGATGTGTCTGTCCGCAGATGATATCGAATCACATTATCTGCCGCTGGTTTAACCATGCGGTTCTGCCACAGGATCCGTCATTGTATGTGGATGTAATTAAGGATACAGAATGTAAAAGATGTGTTGTTTGTGGCACAGCTATTTTTCCTCGTGGTAATAAAACAAAATACTGTCCGAAATGCCGAAAAAAAGTATGGCGGAAACAGAGAACAGAATGGCAAAGAAAATACAGGTCTGTTGTGGAAAAATAGAGTATCTCAAACGCCCTAAAATCAAGGGTTTAAAAGCACGAAACGGGCAAAGACGATAAAGATGTCCAATAGGTGCGAAAATGGGGTTCTATTTTTCCACAAAATTATTATTGACGGGGCAGTTTGTGAAGCTGCCTCTTACATAAAAACAGATAAGCCAAGCATTTGTCGCTTCGAAAACGACCGGTTTCTCATGCTTTTCTTATAAACTGTAGATGTACCAGGAAGAAATCAGTACAGTGCATAAGGGGGGAAATACCATGATCTCTATAGAAGAAGCAAAAGCAATTGCTGATACTCGTTTAGAAGATATAACTGAATGTAAGGAAATGGTCGATGCATATATCTTTTCAAATCCACGGACCAAGTACTCCATCGGTGGTCCAGATGCTCCAGTCATTGTAATGAAAGAAGATGGACGAGTTGTTTCATCAGTAGAATATTACAGTGGAATAGGGTGCGGGGAAGAAATCAGAACGATTAAATATGTCGATTATGTTGAACCTGCTGACTACTTTACCCCTGAGATGCTTAAAGTAGCCGATGAGTGGGAAAAGGCGAACGAATTAAATCCGACACTGTTGAAGGATAATATTAATTGGACAGGATTTGCAGCTCCAATGGAAGGTATACAATATCCCAAAGGGTCAAAACTGAAATACAATGATGATGGTACGGTAACGGTAATACCGCCAGAAGAATGAGATAATCAGGAGGTCAACCATGTCAAATTTAGAAAATAAAATAAGGTGCGAGCTATTGGATTGGCAGAACGAGAAAAAGTATCAGGAAAAGATATTAGAAGAGGGCACAGCAACGAAAGAAGTATTGGAACGTGCAAAAGCCCGTATCAAGGAAGCGGAGAAGTGGATTGCTCAGATTGAGAAAGAATTGGATGGAGGGTATGTAACCAATTGCGGTGGGATACAGCACCAAAATTAAACGAATAAAAATTATACCTGCCAGGGACAACTTTTATTTTACAGATTGCTAAAATTAAATATTAATATACTGACAATGTCGAACAGGAGGTTTAGTCAAATGAAAAAGTTAATATTGGTTGGAGTGCTGGCTGGGGCAATGATGTTTTCTCTCTGTGCTTGTGGTGGTGAAGAAACAAATACTACAGCGCTAGCAGATAATCAGTCTGCAGTACAGGAAACTGCAGAAGAGAACGCAGAGACTCCGGAAGTAGAGGCAGGTGTAGAAAAAGATTTGCCGGAAGGTGACTATGAAGAAGTGGGAGATGGAACGCTTTATCTTGTTAATCAAAGCGGAACCACTGAAAATGGAGATGAGATTATAGTATATCCAGACATGAATTCAATCCCATTTGCATATGTTGATTATCAATTATGGGATTTGGATGGCTCGGTACAGACATATATCTACCTTGATGGTACAGAAATAGATAAACAGCAGATTGGTGAAGGATATCAAGGCTCGTTATTCCTTGACAGCGAATGGCAGGTTTCTGAAGGGGTTCACAAGGTGGAAACGGTACAGTATGCTGATAATGATCCGGCAAATGAGATGACATTTTATAGATCGGAGACATATACTGTAAAAGCAAATTAATAGATAAAAATATTTACAGGGAATTGTGAGAACGGCTCCCTGTTTTCTCTGTCCAATAAAAAAGGGTTGATTAATTAGCCACATCCCTGTATCCTACCAGTTATATATATTTCTGAAAAACAACAGACCGAATCCAGAACAGGGAGGAAAAGTAATTAATGCTATTAACCGGAGATCCAATTATTTTATATAGCTATCTTAATACCAGGCTGCGTGACAGATATTCATCATTGAACGAGTTCTGCCTGGCAGAGGATGTGACAGAAGAAGAAATCACAAAACATATGTCAGCAGCAGGATTTGTATATGTTGAAGATATTAATCAATTTAGATGAAAACGTATAATTATGTTCTTACATACCCGCGTGGAAATTCCGCGCGGGTTATTTTTATCTAAAAAAGAAGGTAGATTTTCACATAGTTTTCACATTAGCATCATTTGCTTCACACGCCCTCTTGCTATATTGACATCAGTAAAAAAATGTGCAATTCAAGGGAGGTTAATAAAATGACTGCGTTAGGTATTCTTGGCATCGTAATTGGTGTCGCAGTGTTGATCTATGGAGCATATAAAGGAATCAGTACGATTATTCTTGCTCCGCTGTGTGGTCTTCTGATCGCATTGTTTAATGGCATGAATCTGCTGACAACTTTTTCGGAAACCATGCTGCCGGCTACATGTAATTATGTTACGGCAATGCTGGGACCGGTGCTTTGTGGATGTGTGATTGCTGCATTATATAATAAAAGTGGGGCGGCGCTCTCGATTGCAAATGCATTGTATGATTTGTTTACAATTAAAGCAAGAAAGCAAGCTGCAGCTGGTGAAACAGTTGTTATGCGCCCGATTCTTGCAATCATTACAATTTATGTGATTGGTACTGTCCTGGCTTACAGCGGCATGAATCCGGTTGTTTTAATGTTTATTCTGTTCCCGATTTCAATGGATCTGTTTGCAAAAGCACGCATTCCGAGAGCAATGGGACCTGGTGTTGTTCTTGGCGCACTCGCGACTGCAGCATGCAGTATGCCGGGTACCACTTCTGATCAGAACGTCATTGCGGTACAGATGCTTGGCACATCTCCGATGGCGGCGGCTATTCCGGGATTCATCGGTGGCGGTGTTGTTCTTGCAATCAACATTGTAATGATGAACATCATTTCGAAAAAGGAAATTGCAGCTGGTCATGTTTATACACCGCCAAAAGAGCTGGCTGGACGTCCGACAGATGTGAAGACACCGCATTGGATCGTATCTATTATTCCTATCGCAGTCACGTTGATTACCTTTAATGGTCTTCATTGGAACATCCTGATCGCAATGATGTTAAACATTATCCTGTCCCTGATTTTCTTCTTCCCTTATTATGAAGGCTTTAAGGGATTAAAAGAGCTGATCAAACCGGTAGGTGAGCAGACTACAATGCTTGTCCTTCAGGTAGGACTTCTGGGAGCAATCGGTGCGGTAGTAGCAGCGTCTCCTTCATTCCCGATTTTGACAAATGGATTGCTTTCTATGGGAGGCCCGGCTTTATTCAAAGTAGTTATCGCCATTGCACTGTTAACGGGTGCATCGGGATCCGGACCGGCAGGACTTTCTGCAACGCTGCCTTATATGTCTGAAACATTTACCAGCATGGGAATCAACCTGAATGCGCTGCATCGTGTATCAGTGTTCGCTTCCCAGACATTAGATACACTTCCGACGAACCCTGGATATATCATTGCAACGGGTATTGCAGAAGTGGAAATTAAAGATTCCTATAAGTATGTATTCCTTACCACTGTTCTTAGCACAACAATAACGGCATTTGTTGTAGCATTGATGCTTACAGTTGTTCCGGGTTGGGCATAAACATTAACATAATGACACGAATTGTCTCTGGCTATAGTCAGGGACAATTTGTGTATCATGACAACAGAGCTGAATGGACACAGTCATATTATATAAAGTATAATCTTATCAACAACCCATCAGGAGGTGCTTATGAAAAAACTGCTCGTAGCAGATGACGAAATGGCGATTCGTCTCGGAATCAAAGAATATGCTGAATTTGAGGGATATGAAGTTAGTGAAGCCTGCGATGGAAGCGAGGCTGTGCAGTTATGCCTGAAGGAAGATTTTGATCTGATCATTATGGACATTATGATGCCTAAAATAGACGGTTTTTCTGCTTTAAAGAAAATAAAAGAAAAGAAAGACATCCCGGTTATCATGCTATCGGCAAGAGGGGAGGAGTACGACAAGTTGTACGGGTTTGAACTTGGCGTGGATGACTATGTGGTAAAACCATTTTCTCTCAAGGAGCTGATGGCCAGAGTAAATGTGGTAATACGCAGACATCAGAAGGATGAAGTTGCGGAAACGAATAAAAATGTATTAACGTTTGAAGGTTTAACCTTAAATATTACCGGAAGAAGTGTTCTTGTGGATGGAGAAAGGGTCAATATGACCCCAAAGGAATATGACTTATTATTCTTTCTGGCACAAAACAATGACATCGTCTTTTCACGTGATGAATTATTAGATAAGGTATGGGGATTTGAGTTTGGCGGAGATGGCCGCACGGTTGATACACATATCAAAATGCTCCGACAGTCATTAGGTGCTTATCGAAAGTTTATTGTTACACATCGTGGTGTTGGATATAAGTTTGAGGCATGATATGAAGCCGAAGATCAAAATATCAGAAAATCATAGGGGCTTTTTTTCGCGTCTGGGATTCAGGATGTGGTTATCTTTCCTGTTGCTTACTGGGGCGATCACCATTTTGTTTTGGTTGTTTTTGTCTCAGTCTGTCCGTTTGAACTATGTAAATGAAAATGTGGAGGACATGGACCGAGTCATCTGGAACGCGGTTTCAGAATATGGATCAGATGATTTTTACAATGAGCTTCAGATGATTGCGAAAGCACAAGGTTATTATGTTCTGATGCTGTCGGAAAACCAGGATGAGTTGGTCGCAACCTTTCAGTCTGATACAGAGGGCATGACCGAAGATACCGTTATTCCAAATCTTATAGAAGAAGATCTGCTGTCAAAATTAGATGAATATAAGGGCAATTATCAGTATGAGTTAGAACCATATGGCGGAGGTGAAATGTGGGCGGTCCACGCCGTCGTTACTGCCAATATTGATGGGAACAGACAGATCCTCTTGATGGGGAAATCTCTGATGCGTGTCGATGAGATGCTCTTATTGATGAGAAAGAGAGCCGGATATGCATTTTTGGGAGCACTGGGGATTTCAATATTACTTTCGCTTGTGTTGACGCGAATATTTGCTCAGCCGATAGAGCGGTTGACTCATAGAGCGCAAAGGCTGGCTGAAGGGGATTATTCTGTAGAGTTTCCAAAAGAAGGGTATCATGAGGTACAGCAGCTTTCAGAGACCATGGATTTGGCGGCAAAGGAATTCCAGGCGACAGAACAGATGCGCCGGGAATTCATTGCCAATATTTCGCATGATATGAGAACACCTCTGACTGTGATAAAAATGTATACTGAGATGATTCAGACTGTTTCCGGAGACAATCCCGAAAAGAGGGCAGAGCATCTGGAAAGAATCCAGACGGAGACAGAGCAATTGACAGAAATGATCAATTCCACTATGGAACTGTCAAAGCTTCAGTCAGGTACATTTCCGGTCCAGATGAAGGCGTTTGATCTGACACATCTGATTCGCTCGGCGGCAGCTTCCTGCAGCTCTCAAATGGAAGAATCAGTGGAGATCGTTTATGAATTGGAAGAGGGCTTATTTGTTTTCGCAGACAGAAAACTGATTGCCCGTGTACTGCAGAATTTTATCAGTAATGCATTGAAGTTTTCCATCAATGAAAAGAAGATCATCATACGTGCATATCGAAAGGATACAGTTGTAAGAACTGAAATTCAGGACTTTGGACCCGGAATCAGAAAAGAGGATATCCCGCTGATCTGGGATCGATATTACACGGTGAATCCATATGGCAACAACGTAAAAGGGACCGGTCTGGGACTGAACATTGCATCAGCTGTTTTAAAAATCCACGATGCTCATTATGG
>CADBRG010000284.1 GCA_902797015.1 uncultured Lachnospiraceae bacterium | reverse complement strand
CTAAAATAATGCCGCCCTTTGTTGTCTCTTCTGCTTCCAGCTGCTTTAATACAACTCTGTCGCCCAACGGTACTAACTTCATTTGAATTCCTCCTTTTTATTATGAAAATGGGTTACGTTCTGATATGAACTCTTAGGTCTGTTAGCACTCTTTTTGTCTGAGTGCTAAACCTCTGTTAGATAATATACTCGTGCACAAAAATATTGTCAAGCACTTTATAAGATTTTCATGAAAAAACAGGGGCAGAAAACACCTGCCCCTGTCCCTATATTAACCCAAAATTTTTCAACGCATTCCAGATGCCGTTTTCATGGATGTCATCCGTGATATAGTCCGCCACATCCTTAGCAGGTTTACGACCATTTCCCATGACGATCCCTGTCCCTGCTGCCTGCAGCATTTCCACATCGTTCGCCCCGTCGCCGAATGCGAATGTATCTTCTTTGGCAACACCTGTCTGCCGGCAGACTTCCTGCATCGCGATTGCCTTCGAACAATCCTTCGGCGTCAGTTCCATGACATGATAATCATGGTTGGCCACCGTAAATCCCTCCCGGAATTCATCCATGATCTGATCCGCCAGTGCCGGTTCGATATACTGTGTCACGACAGAAAACTTGCTCGCTTCGATCTGGTTATTGCCGGAGATTGGCTGTGCATGCTGTCTGATCTTTTGAAAAACGGATTCGCCATACGGATCCCTTCCGATCTTTTCATGATCCATGTAAAGCCAATCCCGTCCCTCAATGATCATCGGCAGATCATACCGGTCAAACACCTCCACCATGTGGTACAGCAAATCTTTTTCAATGTTTCTGCAGAACAGCTCCTCACCATTTAAAAAAACATTGGTTCCGCAGCCGCAAAGCATCCCGTCAAACGGCATTTCCAACAGCTCTTTGTTATGAATGTAAACTTTTGTCCGTCCGCTGTTGATGTAGACTGCGTGTCCGTTTTCTTTTAGTTTGTCAACCGCCCGCATCGTGCTCTCTTCCACGACTCCATACCGGTCGATCAGCGTTCCATCTATGTCAAAAAATATCGAGGCCATTTCTTCGTTTCCTTAAATCAAATGCTACACATTCATAATGATCGTGCTGATTATGGGGCCTATGAAAAACAGCACAAATGCCCAGACAACAAGCATCGTGATGCGGATCGGTTTCTTCTTGCTCCTTGCCCCCGGGAACAATTGCTGAAAACCATGATAATCGCTCAAGAACATGATTGGCAAGATCACTGCGAGTACAAAAAGGATGCCATCCGCAATAAACTCTTTCGCGCCGTGCCCCACTCCTGTACTCAGCGCTCCAACAATATACACCGCAAGTAAAGCATACCCTACGATTGCCAGGCTTTTTACCTTCGCGCCTGCCCCGCGGAACCCCGGCGGCCTCCAGTCGCCTTTTCCATTCGGGAACAGATTGTCACCGTCAGTATTGATTCGCTCTTTACGCACTTTTGACATTTGTTTTGTCTCTGATGTCTGCGACAAAGTACGAACCACTGCTTCAAATGCTTTTTCCAGGGACAGGGCATCCGGATACCTGTTTTGCTGATCCAGTTCTACACATTTCCTGATCAGGCGATACCATTTTCCTTCCTTGATCGCCTGCCTCGAAAGCGCTCCTGTCAGCAGATAATTTAAGATCATCCCAAACGCATAAATATCCGTCCGCTGATCCGATTCTCCAAAACCATACTGTTCGGGCGCCGCATACCCGGCCGTTCCGAGCAGTTTCGTGTCACGGTCCGCATTCCCGTCATATAATCTGGCACTGTTGCAGTCAACCAGATAAAGATCTCCCGCAGACGAAATTACAAAGTTTTCCGGTTTCAGATCACGGTGCACGATTGGCGGCACAGCTGAATGAAGATACTTTAAAAGACCGATCAACTGACGCATCCATCTGATGATTGCTTCTTCTGTAACCTGGTTCGGAAACTGCTGCATCATATTGGCAAGTGTGATTCCATCAATATGTTCTTCGATCAAAATCAGCTGATCCGTATCTTCTACCAGCAATCTGATCCTCGGGAGCCCGAAAACAGGGTGCAGAAAAATCCAGGCATAAACTGCTTTATCATATACGGTCCGTATCTTTTTAACAAAGTAACGCCCGTCCCGTTTATCTTTTACCAGACGCATCTGACCGTCATTTCCATACGGTCCCACATCTTCATAATAAGAAAGTTCCAACTCATCCTGTATCGTCATTTGTCACCCATTCCATCATTGTGCTATGATATCAATACCTTTCTACTATAACATGTCAAATAATCTATCGCTATAAGGAAACATAAAATGAATATTCATGAAAAGAGCACCACAGAACTCGATAAAATCTTAAATCAAACAGATACTATCGGTCTGGATGCCTATCTGTCTGAAAACACATTAAAAAAACATGAGACCGCTGCGGAGCTTCTTTCAGCACATATAGAAACGACCGGGCAGAAAAAGAAGGACGTCATCGCCCGCTCCTGTATTTCCGAACAATATGGCTACCAGCTTTTAAACGGTTCCAAAAAAACAACAGACCGGGATAAACTCCTCGGCCTTTGTATTGCGGCCGGCCTTTCGATCAAACAGACCGACCGCGCATTAAAGATGTCAGAATTTTCTCCGCTTTATAGCAAGATTGACCGCGATGCCGTGATCATGCTATGTATGAATCACGGTATACAAAGTGTCATCAAAGTGAATGAAGAGCTTGATAAGCGGGGGATAAAGATTTTGAATTTGAATGCAGACTAAATATATGCCCAAAATTGTCCCTATCAGGGATAATTTTCTTTGCGCCTTTTTATTAGAATTGAATCATCAAATATTATTTCTTTATGGAGGGCAAAGAAAATGAAAAAAAGAATGCTTCATATTACAAAACTTCTTGCAGTAGGTTCTGTCATCATATGTATGGCAACTGCAGTTAGTGCATGCGGAGACACATCTACATCTACAGCTTCAACTGTTAACGAAACAGCGACTGATACTGCAGAAGAAACTGCTGACGACGACACATCTGAAGCCGAAGATACTGTTGATGAAAATACTATTTATCAACCGGGTGATGTTCTTGAAGAAGATGGCGTTACTATTACATATCTTTCAGCCGGTGAATATACGGACTATGACGAATGGTCAGAACCCTCTGACGGCAAAATCGTTGTTCAGGCTGAATTTGAATTTGAAAACACCAGTGATAGCGACATTTATGTAAGCAGTTTTGAATTTGAATGCTATGCGGACGGATATAGCTGCGAAGGATACTACTATGCAGATACCGAAAGCCTTGACGCAACCTTATCATCCGGCAAAAAGACAAAGGGTGTTTTGATGTATGAAGTCCCGGAAGATGCTAGTGAAGTTCTTCTTGAATATGAAACAAACTTCTGGACAGAAGATAAAATCACATTCGCAATTCCTCTTGAATAGAATATTTAATACATATATAAAGAAAACCCCAGAGGCCGCCACCTCTGGGGTTTTTGTTGGCTATGATAGTTTCAATGCTTTCGTCGCCTGTAATGAAAGTAACATATGCATCTGCAAATGTCAAACCCCCGGTGCGATCTGCATCCTGGTATTTCTTAGTTATAGCAACTTCTTAACGTGTTGCCCCCCTATCGAACACAGAAAGAAGATGTTAGCTTTCATTCATTCCTGCCTTCCTTGCTCTCGTGCAAATTCAGCAAGCGGAATCCGCGGCTTCCAAGGAGTTCATTCATTTCGATCACGCTGCTGATTCCGCTTTGCAGACCTACTGTCAGCACGGCATCTCTTGCAGAGCGGCAAAACAAAACGCCCAGTCGTGCCATCGTCAACGCCCGGTTTGTCTGGTCTACACTCATGCCGGCGCCAATACAAAGGCCAATGATCTTATCTCTGTCTGTCGTTGTCTTCGTGCCATTTAAGAGTTTGTAACCCAGGTTCTCCGACACACCTGATCTGCTGATCACAACCTTCTTTCGCAGTCCTTTATGTAATATGATCCTTGTCAGGTAATCGGATACGGACAGTTTTGTTTCCGGTTCTGTGTATTGTCTGATATATTGGTCTAATGTCTCCAGGCTGGTTTGTCTTAAGATCTGATTTAATTGTTGATCAGAAAGATTCTTCTTTTCTATCATGACTGCGTTTCCTATCTTTTTTATTCCTGCAATCATTATAGAAAATGAAAAATAGAAAAATTGAACCTGGCAGGTGCAATTTTTACTGAGATTATGGTAAAAATATAGGTATGAAAAACGATATTGACAGAAAAAAAGACAAAGATCGAAAGAAACGGTTTACGGAGCTTGCATCCCAGAGTGAGGCGAACTTCGCTTATTATTTTACAGACTTTCTGTCTCCCTCCAGTGCAGCTCTGGCTTATGATGTCGTACCGGAGCGGATGGTTTCGGCATGGGGCGGCGCCGAAGGTTGCGAGCGTGTGATCTTACGATTTGGGAATGCAGATGATTTTGGATATGAAGAAGATTTTCCGATCGTGTGCGTGCAGATTGAGCCACTGCAGGCGAAGTTTTCCGATTCTCTGACACACCGGGATTTTCTTGGTGCTCTGATGAATCTTGGAATTGAGCGGGATACACTTGGAGATGTAATCGTCAGAGACAATCGTGCCTGGGTCTTTGCGCTGCCACACATTGCGGAGCTGATCCTGCGGGAACTCTACCAGGTTAAGCATACGAACATCTTCTGTAAAGTCGTGGAGACGCTTCCCCCGGAAGCCGCATTCCGATTTGAGGAAACAGAAACAATCGTTCCATCTCTGCGGATCGATGCGATTCTGGCTAAGCTGTGTCATCTTTCCCGTGGACGCGCAAAAGATCTTGTTTCATCCGGAAATGTACTGATCAACGGACGGCTCTGTTCCAACGATACCTACACGCCGAAAGATAATGATGTCATTGTCGTGCGTGGTCACGGAAAATATATCTTCCGTGGTGAAGTCCGCCAGACCGGGAAAGGAAACCTTGTAGTGCGGGTGGATCGGTACGTGTAAATCCGACAGAAATAAAAAACACCACATATCCCCTTTCACAGATATGTGGTGTTTTCATTTCGTAAGTTTCAGCCTTCCAGCCTTATACCGGCATGATCGGGCGGTTGAACTCGCCGTCTACGATACCTGCTACTGCAGCATATACTGCGATCGCGCCACAGATAATGCCTTCTACACCGGCGATGCGACCTACTACTGCGCTTCCTGTAAAGTTCTCAATTGCGAGAAGCAGGAACAGAAGTGCCAGTGTTCCGAATACCAGCTGTGTTGCATGGTTTGCCTTCAGTGTTCCGATGAACATGAAGAATGTGAAGACGCACCACAGAACCATGTAGAATCCAAGGCCTTTTGCATCCGAGCCCTCTGCGCCGAGGAAGGACGGATTTACCAGAATGATGACCAGTGACCACCAGAACAGGCCGTATGATGTAAAAGCGGTTGCGCCGAATGTGTTGCCTGCCTTAAACTCCATCAGGCCTGCGATAAACTGTGCCAGACCGCCCATTGCAAGTCCCATTGCCAGAATCACGATTGACATTTCAATCACACCCGCATTGTGCAGATTCAAAAGAACGGTTGTCATTCCGAATCCAAGCAGACCAAGCGGGCCCGCATTTGCTTCTTTGTGCTGTACTACTTCAGACATAACTATTCTCCCCTATCATTTTTTCTAAAAAATATCGCTTCTATCAAAAGCCTTTCATTTAGCGTTCCCATTATAATCAGAACACCTCGACAATTGCAAGAGCTTACTATCGAGTTACCTGTTCACAAACTGCTCTCCGCTAAGCTCCGCATACAGGTCCGAAACCGTCTTGTGATAAACTGGATGTGCCTTGCCCGGGCAAAGGTCCATCAGAGGTTCCAGTACAAACAGACGATTCTTCATATCAATATGTGGAATGATCAGATCATGTTCATACAGGATCAGGTCATCATAGAAAATGATATCAAGATCCAATGTCCGTGCGCCCCAGCGTTCCTTACGTTCCCTTCCTGCGGCTGCTTCGATCTCATGCAGTCTCTCCAAAAGCTCATACGGACTTAAGATCGTCTCGAACCGGATCGCACCATTCAGGAAATCAGGCTGATCTGTCTTCCCGTAGGCTTTTGTTTCTCTAAGGTCTGAAAGTGTCACATTGCGAATCACACCTGCATGTCCTGAAAACTCCGTCTTTAAAAGCGCATCTGCTGCGTCTCTGATCGTTGCTTCCTTATCCCCGAGATTTGCACCGACTGAAAGAAAGACTTCATGCCACGCTCTTTCGATCCGGACAGACACCGTCTCGATCGGCAGTCCGATCGGCGCCCAGGGCTTTTTGATCTCAACCATCACACCTTTCAACAATGGCTGCTGCAGCAAAAGCTCACGCGCAAGATTCTCTGCTGCTGCTTCGATCAGCTGGAACGTATGCTCCTCCAGATAATTGGTGATGAAATGACAGACCTCTCCGTAGTGAACAGAATCCTGCATATTATCGGTCTGTCCCGCATGATGCAGATCCAGGAACAGTTCCGCACTGATCAGAAACTTCTGACCGAGCCTGGTTTCCTCCTGAAACACCCCATGATTTGCAAATATTTCTAGATTTTGTATTGTAATTCGATCCATCTGTCTTACTCCGTTTCACTCCGCCTGATCGCCTGCACCATTCGCAGCGCATCCATATTGGCCTTTACATCATGAACTCTGATAAATGCACACCCTGCCATCACACCCAGCGCCGTTGTCGCAACCGTTCCTGCTACGCTGTCCGTCGCATTGGTATCCAGCGTCAGACGGATCACCGACTTTCTCGAAGTCCCCAAAAGCACCGGATATCCCATCTGACAGAATTCGTCCAGAGACTTCAAAACCCTCAGGTTCTGTTCATAAGTTTTTCCAAAACCGATTCCGGGGTCGATCATGATCTTATCCTGCAGAATCCCCGCCGCAACTGCCATGTCAACAGATTCCTGCAGTTCTGCCTGAATCTCCGGAATCAGATTGTCGTATTCCTTATTGTCCCGGTTATGCATCAGACAGCAGGCAACATGATTTTCAGCAATCGTTTTTGCGAGCTCCCTGTCATATTTCAATCCCCAGATATCGTTGATCATATCCGCACCGGCCCTGATACCTGCCAGTGCCACCTCACTTTTATAGGTGTCCAAAGAGATCGGAACATCAAAGTTTTCCTTTACGGCTTCGATCATTGGCAGAACGCGGTCGATTTCTTCCTGATCGGAGATCTGTTTATGCCCCGGTCTTGTTGACTCTCCTCCGATGTCGATGATGGAGGCACCTTCCCGGATCATCTCACTGACATGATACAAAGCCTTATCAACGGTATTGAACTTCCCACCATCCGAAAAGGAGTCCGGTGTTGCATTTAAAATTCCCATGATATAAGTATTGTTTTTTGTATCAAAATTCCGATTTCCGATCCGCATATGATCTCCTCCTAACCAAAACCTATTGAAAAGTCAAATGTCTATTCCGTAATCGTCTTGTTTTTTTCCGCTTCCAACCATTTGCAGGTCTCTGAAGCGCTGCATAAAAAGCAGTTTCTCGAAGAATGGTCTGCCCGACAGATATAATCTCCAAGCGTTCCCGGCTGCATCTGCTCGCCGTCTCTTCCGAAATGCAATGCCACCACAAACAGGATCTCCTCACGCCAGACATCAGGACATCCGATTTCATCAAGCAGGCGCCGGGCGATTCTCCTCCCGGCCTCACCATGGTGTTCCCCGGTCTGATACTGTGCCACTCTGCCGATATCATGCAACAGGCCCGTCAGATAAATACGTTCCTTCCATTCCAAAAGACCCGCTCCGTGCAAATCCCCTGCTTTTGCAGATGCAATCTGCTCTTCCAAAAACAGAATCCAGGCGATCCGGCACACATCCAGACTGTGTGAGAATTCATGCTTACAGTAAATCCTGTCTGCTTCCAGCTGTTCAATTTCTTTTTGTAGATCCCGGTACTCCGGGTGTGCGAGCAGTCGCTCGACATAAACCATTTTATCCATAGATACTTTCGTACGCTTTGCGGAGATCACCCAGATGTGAAAGGGTTCCGAATGCCAGAACCACGCCATCTGTTCCCGCCGCTTCTGTTGCACGGATGATCGCATTCTCCGGCGTCTCACAAAACGTTGCATTGATTCCCTGATTATTTAACACCGCAGCCAGTTCTTCCCCCGGCAGTGCCCGCGGACTTTTTGAGGTGACCGTGTATACGACATCGCCTTTTTCAAACATGATCTGCGCGACTTCGTCAAAAGATTTGTCTGCTAACACTCCCATGATATACACGATTTTCCTACCTGTAAAGTAGATATTCAAACTTTCCTTCAGGCGTCTTGCCGCAGGCGGATTATGCGCCCCGTCCAGATAAAACTCAGGTCCGGTTCCGATCCGTTCAAACCGGCCCGGCCAGACAACACTTCGAAGCCCCTGTACGATTGTCCGTTGCGTCACATCCGGAAAATCCTTTTGTAAAACATGCAGTGTCTCTATTGCGTTGACGGCATTATCCACCTGGAACCGACCGCCAAGGCAAATCTCATACTCTTCATCCTCATAGACAAAACGGTTCTCTGTCGCACTTCCCATTGTCACCCGTGCCTTGCTTCCGTCTGCGATCGTAAGGGAACAGCCTTTTTGTTCACAATGTCTGCGCAGCACTTCCAGCACTTCTTCGCCCTGATGCTGTGTTACCACAGGGCATCCCTCTTTGATGATCCCCGCTTTTTTCTCAGCGATTTCAGAAAGTGAGCCGCCCAGATACTGCATATGATCCATACCGATCGCTGCCAGTACACTGACTGCAGGCTTTTTGATCAGATTGGTTGCATCTTCAATGCCGCCCATGCCGACCTCGACCACTGCCAGATCTGCTTTCTTTCGGTCAAACCACAAAAAGGCCGCCCCCGTCTCCACCTCAAATTTGGTGGGATGGGGGTAGCCTTCTTTTGTGATCGCAAGACAAGCCTCGCGGACATCTGTAAAAATGTCCGCAAGCTCCTCTTTTGTGATCATGGTTCCATTGATCTGGAATATTTCTTCATAGCAAAACACATCCGGTGTTGCAAAATGTCCGGTCTGATATCCTGCCTTTGTCATGACAGACGCAATCATCCTTCCGACCGCGCCCTTGCCATTCGTTCCGGCAACGTGGACAATTTTCAGACGATCCTGCGGATCGCCCAGCTTTTCACAAAGCCGCTTGATGTTAGAGAGTCCCGGCACGATCCCGTAATGCTTCGTTTCTTCCAAAAATGCCATCGATTCCTGGTAATTCATATCTTACTCCCGAATCATTCTCCATCTGTATCTGTTGCATCCGTCTCTGATGCGGTATCAGCCGCTTCCGTGTCTGTCGTCCCGTCAGCTGTGGTCGTATCTGTCGCGCTGCCATCCTGCGCCTGCGGGAAATAAGCCGGCGCATGACCCTGCTTAGACATGCAGACCTCAATATCTTCCCGGATCAATGTTGCCAATACCTCTGCGCCATCCGGATTCGGATGTTCTCTGTCTCCCCAGAGCCATTCCTCTACGTGCGGCTTGATCAGATCACACCAGTTGATGATCGTCAGGTTCGGGTATTCCTCTGCCATATCCAACAGCAGCTGGTTTGCTTCTTCTTCCCAGAGAACGGTACGTCCGAACAGGTTGACCCAGAAAATACTGGTATCGGAATCAAATACATCCAGCAATTCCCTG
>CADBRG010000283.1 GCA_902797015.1 uncultured Lachnospiraceae bacterium | reverse complement strand
CGGCATTGCTGTGGTTCGGCTGGTTCGGATTTAACGCGGGCAGCGCATTGTCAGCCGGAAGCCTGGCAGCACATGCGTTTTTGACTACGAATACAGCCTGCGCAACGGCTATGGTCGTATGGATGCTGATCGATCTGTTTGCAGGGGGAAAGCCGACAGCAGTCGGTGCCTGTACCGGAGCGGTTCTGGGACTTGTTGCGATCACGCCCGGGGCAGGATTTGTTCCGGTCTGGGCTTCGTTTATCATTGGCGCTGTGGTAAGCCCGTTGTGTTATTTTATGATCTCGGTTGTCAAGCAGAAATTTGGTTATGATGATGCGCTCGATGCATTTGGATGTCATGGCGTCGGCGGTATCTGGGGTGGAATCGCAGCCGGCCTGTTCACAAAAACAACCATTAATCCGGTTGCACGCTGGGATGGTCTGGTGTTTGGAGATTTTCACTTGTTCAGAGCGCAGATCATTGCCATATTGATCACGATCGCAATCGGAATCGTGGGAACGTTTATCTGCGCGAAAGTTGTTTCGTTTATCGTGCCTCTTCGCGTCAGCGAGGCAGACGAGCGGCACGGGATGGATGTTTCACAGCATGGAGAAAGTGCGTACCCGTCATTTAACGGTCTGGATTAAAACAGGGAGAAGTGGGATATGTTTAAAATTGACGCAATCGTAAGAGAAGAAATCTACGAAGAACTGAAGGATGCCCTGAATAATATCAATGTGCATGGCATGACGGTCAGTCAGGTTATGGGATGCGGGTATCAGAAGGGATATCAGACGATTGTCCGGGGCAGTCGTGTAGATGTGAATATGCTGCCTAAGATTAAGTTTGAAATCGTCGTTTCGACAGAGGAATGGATGAAAAAGGTGGTTAATCTGATCTGCATGGTTGCTTATACGGGCAATCCGGGCGATGGGAAAATTTTTGTCTATGACCTGAAGGATGTGATCAGGATCAGAACAGGACAGCACGGAAATGAGGCAATTTATGAAAAAGAGGCTGCCGATTCTCAGGACGAAACAGTCGATGGGGCGGAAAAATGAGGTGATATTATTTATTTTTGCGATTTAATGTGATATCTTATTAAAGTGGTTTGCAAAAAAGAGGTGTGAGAATTGGCAAAGTATATTTTTGTGACAGGAGGAGTGGTGTCCGGATTGGGAAAGGGCATCACGGCAGCTTCTCTGGGACGATTATTAAAGGCGAGGGGGCTGAAGGTAGCCGCCCAAAAGCTGGATCCTTATATCAATGTCGATCCCGGGACCATGAGCCCCTTTCAGCATGGTGAAGTCTTTGTGACAGAAGATGGTGCGGAGACTGATCTTGATCTGGGACATTATGAACGGTTTATCGATGAGGACCTGAACCGTTTCTCCAATCTGACAACAGGAAAAGTATACTGGAATGTTCTGAATAAGGAGAGACGTGGAGAATATCTTGGCTCTACCATTCAGGTGATCCCGCATATCACGGATGAGATCAAGAAATTTGTTTATCATGTCGGTCAGGAGACCAATGCGGATGTTGTGATCACTGAGATCGGCGGAACAACGGGAGATATCGAATCACAGCCGTTTATCGAAGCGATCAGACAGATCTCGCTGGAAGTGGGTAGTGAGAACAGTCTGTTCATTCATGTGACGCTGGTTCCGTTTCTGCATGGATCGGAAGAGCATAAGTCTAAACCGACACAGCATTCTGTGAGAGAACTGCAGGGGATGGGCGTACGACCGGACATCATTGTTCTCCGGTGTGACGAACCGCTGGAAGCGTCTATTTTTCAAAAGATTTCCCTGTTCTGCAATGTGAAGCCGGATTGTGTAATAGAAAATATTACTTTGCCGAATCTTTATGAGGCACCATTGATGCTGGAAAAATCCGGTTTTTCCGATGTGGTCTGCAGAGAACTGTCGATCGATGCACCGAAACCTGATCTGACCGAGTGGATGAATCTTGTGGACAGGATCCATGGAGTCAGCAAACAGGTGGAGATCGGTATTGTCGGGAAGTATGTAGAATTACACGATGCCTACCTTTCTGTGGCGGAAGCGCTGCGTCATGCAGGCTACTCTCTGAATGCAGGTATCCACATCCATTGGATCGATTCGGAACAGATCAGGGAGGAAAACGTCAGAGACAGACTGAAAGGTCTCGACGGCATCCTTGTGCCGGGCGGGTTCGGCCGGCGCGGAGTGGAAGGAATGATCCTGGCTGCGGAATATGCGCGGACAGAGAACATTCCGTATTTCGGAATCTGTCTGGGAATGCAGGTGGCTGTGATTGAATTTGCCCGGCATGTTGCAGGAATAACGGATGCCAATTCCGGAGAGTTTGACGCAGATTGCAGCCATAAGGTGATCGATTTTCTGCCCGGCCAGAGCGATGAAACCAATAAAGGCGGTACGCTCCGCCTGGGAGCATATCCCTGCCGGATTCTTGCGGGCAGTATGATGTCACGCTGTTACGGGGCGGATCTGATCAGTGAAAGACACCGGCACAGATATGAATTCAATAATGCATATCGGGAAATCCTAAGTCAGAACGGAATGGTACTTAGCGGAATTTCACCGGATGGCATGCTGGTAGAAACCGTTGAACTGGAACAATCTGCCTTTTTTGTAGGCGTCCAGTTCCATCCGGAATTTAAAAGCAGACCCAATAAGCCGCATCCGCTGTTTAAAGGATTTATCGAAGCCGCACTGCTTTGAGTACAGG